>CAZONZ010000241.1:5145-6546 GCA_964581005.1 uncultured bacterium | reverse complement strand
ATCCGCTAGACTAATAGACTAAACCTAAACTCAAACATCACCGCTATGGTTGCCCACTCCCGCTCTTGGACGATTCACGATCTTGATACTCTGCCCGACGATGGTGGCTGGACTCGTTATGAAATCATTGATGGAGAACTCTTTGTGACTTGTGCTCCTCATCTTCGCCACCAAGTTGCAGCTAGCAGGCTCAACACCTACCTAGAAAACTGGTCACAAGAGACAGGACTCGGATTAACTCTCCAAACTCCTGGTGTGATCTTCAGCCCCACCGATGCGGTCATCCCGGATCTGGTTTGGGCTAGTCAAACGTGTTTAAGCCAGGGAGTCGATCAAGCAGGACATTTTATCCTTCCCCCTGAATTGATCGTCGAGGTTCTTTCCCCTGGTAGCCAACATGAAAAGCGGGACACAGAAGCCAAACTAAACCTCTATTCAACCTATGGTGTTCAAGAATACTGGATCGTGAGCTGGCAACACCAAACCTTAGCCGTTTATCGCCGCAGCGGATCCCAACTCCAGTTCGTAAGCACCCTTGGATCTACTGATACACTCACCTCCCCTCTACTCCCAGGCTTCAGCACACCTCTAGCTAAAATCTTCCTTTAGGCTCCGATCCCCCAACACACACCCTAAAAACGGCCTGATCGGATCATCGGATCAACACTTGAGATCCCTCATGGAGCCTATTCCTCCCCATCGGAAGACTCGGATCCATCCTGGTTTTCGTTAATCGGCCATCGTCGTACAATATTTTCAATCAGCATTTCCAAGCGCTCCGCGATCTCAATCAGCTGTTGGATCTGTTGTCCCTGCTGGAGGATCTGCTGTCCTTGGATCGCGATCTGTTGTTCCTGGCGAGCGATCTGCTGACTCAACTCGACAATATGCTGCCCTTGTTGAATAATCTGCTCCCCTTGTCGGATAATATGCTGCCCTTGTCGATCAAATCCCTCCTGCATGACTTCCAGCATCCTTCCCAGCTCCGTTGAAAGTCCCAGGCAAACCTCCCCCAACCGTTCGGTGGAATGATCTTGCCGATCAAAGCGCTGGATGCTGGCCGTCATAAACCGTTCCATCACATCAGCAAGCTTGTTCAACTTAGCCTCTAGGTTTACCTCTGCCATGATCGAGCTCCACCTCGTATTGATTCCGATTCTGATCATAGGCTCTCAATGGGCAAAGTGTACGAGCTCCACCGATTGCTTTCAGAAGATCGTTCACGGATCCGGTCTGCGGCTTACCCTCACAAAGCACTAGGGAACCTCAATCGTTTCCAGATCCATAACAGTTCTGGGACCACCAGTAGTACCTGTATTCACCGTTGTAGCAGGTTCAAACAGCAGAACATGAACTTCTTCTGTTGCTGAGGGGCAATGTTCTACACCACGGGGAACAATT
>CAZONZ010000241.1:0-5045 GCA_964581005.1 uncultured bacterium | reverse complement strand
TAAAAACCGTACCCATCCCGGCAAAGATCAAGTAGCTGCCCTGGCTTGAGCTCGCTAAAATTGGGCTCAGCCTAGCTACTGGATTGGATCGAGACTATGCAACGCTT
Organism: uncultured bacterium; assembly: GCA_964581005.1. Taxonomy (GTDB): domain Bacteria; phylum Cyanobacteriota; class Cyanobacteriia; order Thermostichales; family Thermostichaceae; genus CAZONZ01. The sequence continues at coordinate 4,938 of CAZONZ010000241.1, read as the reverse complement.
TGCGGATCAGCCTTTGCCACCCCAGCCCCATATTGCTGTGTTTTCCTCAACGAAAGTCGGCAATTTTGTTGTATCGATCCCTTTGTTACGAGGCTTAAAGCAGAAATATCCGGGGTGTACGCTAGATTTCTTTGGCAGCGAGATCACTCATGACTTTGAACACCATTGCCCGTATATTGACTTTTGTTTTCCGATCTACACCAAGCGGGCCGACTTTCTTGATGCCTTAACCACAACCGTTCGAGAGCGGATCGATCAATGGGGGCCTTATGTACTCGCCGTCAACTGTGATGAATTCAGTGAGTTGAATTTAGTTGTGGTAACCGCAATCCGACCGCAATACCTAGCAGGGGGAGGCTTATCCGCCGATTTTCGAGGTAAACTGGCACCCGGTTCTGATCGGATCCAAAAGATGTTGGGAGATGATGATTGGAATAGTCCTGCTTTTCTTGATCGCTATCGGGATATTTTGACCAGTAACTACATTGCCGAAATCTTTTGTCGGCTAGCCTATGTGGAGACCGACTTTTTCCGTTTAGAACTGCCCAGTCGAACACCTTCCTTCCCCATCCCAGAGATCTTGGTTCATATCACCACAACTCGATCTGCCAAAATGTGGTTACCAGAGTATTGGCTGGAAGTGATCCGGTGGTGCGAGGGACAAGGCTTGCGAGTTGGACTGATCGGCAGTGCTCCAAAACTGCAGCAGGATCTCTATCATGCTGGATCCGTGGAGACCGATTTGTTGGCTCAAACTCAGATGAGTGATCTGCGAGGCAAAACCTCCTTGATCGAACTCGCAGGAGCCTTAAAGCTGGCTAAAGCCTGTATCTCCGTGGATGCAGGACCGATGCACATTGCTGCAGCCGTTGGATGCCCCACAATCGCTCTATTTGGCAATGATCCAGACGGAGATGGAGCTAGCCCGGTCAATCTCTGGGCTCCGCGCCTCGATCATGTCTCGATTATGCACACAAGCTACACATGTCGGGTTTGCGTTGAGAACAAATTTAAGAATGAAGCTTGCCTTGTAGAGGGACACCCCTGCATGGTTCATCTCCGCCCCAACCAGGTGATCCAGGAGCTTCAACGAATTCTGACCCGCCCCATCAATACCCTAGATCCGATCAACACACCTAATCCCTCTGACGCTTTTGATCCACAACCGCCCTACTTTGATTCGAGCGATCTTCGGCTCGGTAAAACCTGATCCCCCGTTTGAGCCAAGTGTGATCCAATCTCAGCCGTGTGTTCAATCCCTAACTTCTGATCCATGTCTGATCAATCGTAGATACTTTGATCGAGCGGCGATGTATCCTGAAAGAGGTTTTCCCAATCAGTAGCCCGGACCTGTTGGGCAAAAACAATTCCAGCAAGACCCAGAGGAAACAGCAGTCCAAGTAATCCAACTAAACTCAGAATCTTGGCCACCCAGCGTTGACGCTCCTTACTTTTCGGATCAGGCATTCGCTCAGATGCAACGACTAAGCTGGAGGAGTAAGCAACGATCACTGATCCAATCGGGCCAATCAGGATTGAAACCAAGAACCAGTCACCCACTTGCTCATACGTAAAGGCCCTGGTGAGGGGGAAAACCCAAAAGCAGAGGACTTCCAGAGCAGTCCAGGTGATCATGCAAAGCTGTACATCTTTACGAAAGACGGTTTTGGAATCCTTGATCATCGGGTCTCTGCCTCAATGCGATACGCCCTAACGTTGCCCACTTCCCCCTAACAGTATCGAGTTTTCCCCAAAGTTGCTAGATCTGGATTCTCCGGATGAATCTCCTGTGTGGCCAGAGAAAAGGATAAAATCAGCGTAAACCCCAGCGGTCCGATTAACCCAGCTAAGAGTCTACTATTTCACTATGACTGCACCCCGTATTTTGGTTGTGGATGACGATCTAAGCGTCCGAACGCTGCTGCAGCGCTATCTTCAGCGGCAGGGTTATCTGGTTGAAGCTGCGGATACGGGATCGGCGGCGATGGAACGACTGCGCAACTTTCACCCCAATCTCGTGATCCTGGACTTGAATTTACCGGATGTGAGCGGCTATCAGATCTGTCAACAGATGCAGAAGGAGACGGGGGTTTATATCTTGATGTTGACCAGTCGGATCAGTCCGAATGATAAGCTGCAGGGGTTTCATCAAGGTGCGGATGATTACTTAACCAAGCCGTTTAACCTGCCGGAAGTCAGTGCTCGTGTTGCCGCTATCTTACGCCGACAACGATCAGCCCCGGATGTTGCTGCCGCCCCTACGATCACGTTTGACAATCTCAGCATTGATCCGGAAACTCGTGAGGTGACTCGTGGCCAACGCTTGATCCCGCTAACGGCCTTAGAATTTGACTTACTCTATGTGTTAGCCCGTTATCCGGGTCGGGTGTGGCGGCGGATCGAGTTGATCCAGGAGGTCTGGGATTTTAATCATGTTGGCGATGAGCGGGTTGTCGATGTGCATATTGGCCAGATCCGCAAAAAGCTAGAGAGCGATACCAGTCAACCAGAAATGATCCGGACCGTCCGGGGGGTAGGTTACAAATTTGAACCTCCAGGAATGTCCCCCCTCTGATAGTGAACACATCCCTGGCACGGACCTCTTGGATTGACGGCACACCGCAGTAACGGGGAATGAGCATTGTGAAGACAGCTTGGATCGCCGATCACAAACGGGTGTTCGAGATGGTCCAAACTAGGAGCGGGTCGCACGTAGGCTCGGATCGCGTGGAGACAGTAACGGCCATCGCGCAGGTGATAGGAGTGTCGCTTTTCTAAAATAGTGTAGATCTGATCGCCAATTTCCACTGAACTGCCGGGGTGGGGGGGCCAGTCCAAGTGCAACTCCTCAAACTGATCCCCAGAGTCGGCATCAATGAACTGAATCGGCAACTCAGGTTTCATAACTCAGGTGAGATCCTTTGAATGTCTTGAGTTTGAGCAACCAAGCTAGCACAGGTGATCGCTCAGATGCAGATGAGCGTGATCGGCTTAACCTATAGTTACACATTTTTCCTGGATTGCAACGAATGGCAACTTAGCTTGTTATGGTACGTCGGTAAGTTCGGCAGCATCGGATCGGCTTGCTCAACCAAAATAGACTGAATCCCCATCCTGCTCCAATTGAGGCGACACCCGTCTAGCAGATAGCGTACCCTTGAAGAGTAGCCAACCGATTTGAAGCGATGACTGACGAAGAACTCAATGCTAGATTTTCCATGCTTGCTGCTGCTCAGATCCGCTTTCAGGATCAAGTGAGTGAAATTGTTCAGGTTTTCCGTGAACGGATCGAAGCTCAAGATCGATTAGTTGATGTGATCCAAGCTCGAATTACTGTGATCGAAACGCAAGTCGAAGCGATGCAGGCTGAAGTTAACCGGATCCAAGCTGAGACTGAACGCAACCGAGAGCGACAAGATGAAGCCGATCAACGGTTTAATGTGCTCTTGGAAGAAGTCCGGTATTTGATCCGCCAGATGGGTCAACCTCCGGGATCCTAATCGATCTGAGTTTCTTACTATAGGTCGTAGCTGTGACCCTATGATCTCCAACCTTACCTGGTCTTGTGATCCGTTCCTATATCGTCTTTGATCACTCCATCAATGACGGTGTTGAGATCGTTCGAGTCGCTTGTTTTTGGGCATGGAACGATCGGGTGGATTCCCTCTGCGATAAACTGCTGAGCGAACTCAATTAGCTTTCGGCGAAACATGATGAACTATCACGATCCCAGTTTTTCTCCTGATCCAGGATTAGATCACGCCGTTAACTGGCTTCATCAGATCTCGTTCAACCCAGATCCTTTACCTGATCAGTTTCCAGAGATTGGGCTTGGAGAAATGGCTACATTAGATCGCCTAGCTCCCCATATTTTAGGACGCGCAGCCCGATTAGATGATTCTCATGTATTTGCCCACATGGATCCTCCAACTCCTTGGATCACATGGGCCACTGCATTATGGAATGCTCGCCTCAATCAAAATCTTCTACATCGATCCACAGCCCCTTTTGCAACTGACGCTGAACACCGCGTGATCGAGTGGTTATCTCCCTATTTTGGAATGCGTGGCGGTCACATGTGCTCTGGATCAACCCTTGCCAACCTGACTGGACTTTGGGCCGCTAGAGATGCTGCTCAGATTACCACAATTGTGGCTTCAACATCAGCCCATTTGAGTATTCGTAAATCAGCCCAGATCTTAGGTTTAGACTATAGAGCTGTTCCTACTGATCTCAATGATCAATTGGATTCCGATCATCTGCCTGATCTAACCCATGCCTGTTTAGTTTTAACTGCTGGAACTACTGGAACTGGATCCGTCGATCCGTTAGATCTTGCCGGACAAGCCAAGTGGACTCACATTGATGCCGCCTGGAGTGGACCTCTACGGTTGAGCCCAAGCTACACTCATTTACTTAATGGAATTGATCGGGCTGATTCGATCGCCATGTCTGCCCACAAGTGGTTATTTCAACCCAAAGAATCGGCTTTAATCCTATTTCGAAATCCAGATCAAGCCAATGCCGCGATCAGTTTGGGTGGAAGTTATTTAGCCGATCCCAATATTGGAATTCAAGGATCACGTGGAGCTGCCGCTATCCCATTATTAGCGACTCTGATCGCATGGGGAAAAGCTGGTCTTGTTGAGCGAATTGATCGCACCATGCAGATGGCCGATCACCTTGCCGAAAAGCTTGATCAAGCAGAACATATTGCTCTCTGGTCCAAGCCTAAAACAGGGATCACTGTCTTCCGTCCTCTCACCTGTCCGACGACAGAGGTCTACCAACGCTTACCCGCAGGAATGCTATCAACCTGCCGCCTTCAGGATCAGTATTGGCTTCGATCGGTGGCCGCCAACCCACTTGCTGATATTGATGGCATTTTCTCGATCATTCAAGCCGCAATTCCGCTAATCTAGACTTCTCTATCTCTTC
>CAZONZ010000240.1:0-6554 GCA_964581005.1 uncultured bacterium | reverse complement strand
CCAGCCCCCCCAGTCACGACTGGAAAGAGCTGGGCAATACCTTAGATGCGATCACGGCCCAAGCTCAGATGGTTGCTGCCAGTCAGCAAGATTGGAACCGCCTTGAAACTAATCAGGATCTTTCGTCTGAAGCTTAAATCTAGACCAGGATCGTGGCTCAACCATTCTAGAGATGACTCCCATTGTAGGGTGTTCAATGAACCCAAAGGACTCCAACAGCTAGCTCGATTTGATCCGAGCTTGTCTCTTCTTTTCGACTCATGGCTTGCTGCTTGAGAGCCAGTTCTCGATTGAGTTTACGCAGTAATCCTTCAGTAGCCGGGATCATCTGAAGACGTTGTTGCTGGTGAAATCGTTGGATCCGTTCCTCTAGCTCAACCCGACGGCGCTGGCTATAAGCCTCAGCACTTTGCCTCTGGATCTGACAACGAATGAAGTTCTCTTGATCAAACAGAGCAAACGTCTGAGCAAAAGTTTTCTCTAAATCCGTATGCAAATGATCGTAAGCTGTCAACATTTGATCCCAATCTCCAGATTTTGCCAAGTGAATCAAGTTCGATCTGAAATGGCCAAGACGAGCAGCCTCTTGCATGATTAGCTCGGACTGAGTCTCAGAGAATAGGTAAAGATCGTTGCACCGAATGAGGCGAAAGACTAACCGACTCTCAACTCGAAGACCAGAGAAAATCCAATGCTGAACACTATACGTATAAAGTCCAGGATCAAGATGAATGTCCTCTCCAGCAAGTTCAATTGCAGACGCAGGATGAAACTTCTGCTGATCCCGGTCGTAGGTAGCACTGATCCAACGAATCAAGGGATGTGTCGGATCAATCAGCTCATTCGGTTTCCCTTTTATCCAACCTAGGGATCCAGCCTGCCTAGGATCAAAAACACAAACGGCTGGCAGGCGGACCAATTGAGTTGTAGTCGGGCATTGGGATCGGATCAAGTAATCGTGCAGATCCACTTTAGCGGGCTCTGACAATGTGAGTTGATACACATAATGTGCTTTAGGTACTGGTTCAATGGGTGAATCAGGGAAATAACGACTCAGGAAATCCTTGACAAAGATCACCAACTCATCCGGCTGAAGCCAACGACCTTGATCTCTGCTTTGATAGATTGCATTCAGGATATGATCTGAAAACGCAATCATATTGATAGCTTCTTGTTCTAGTTTTTCCTGTTCAACTCGTTGTTTGATCAATGTTGCAGCAGTTTCTTCAGCTCGCTGCTCTCTCTCTCGATCGTTTAATGTAGGTTCTAGTAAATCAACCACAAGCTTTTCTGTCATTTCACCAAGGATCTGCTCCAGATCACCAATACTTTCTCGAAAAACATTGATTCGCTCGTAGAGTCTCTCTAGGATCTTTTCTTCTACAGTATCCACAAGACTAAAATTGATAATGAAGATCTTGTCGGCTTTTTGGCCTAACCGATCCAAACGACCAATTCGTTGCTCAACTCGCATTGGGTTCCAGGGGAGATCATAATTGATTGAGAAGTGGCAAAACTGTAGATCAATCCCTTCACTACCTACTTCTGAGGAGAGCAAAACACAACCTTTTTCATCCTGCCTAAAAGCTTCTAAGACTTCAGTTTTTGCTTCTCGCATACTTCCTAGGATTAAGTAAGTCGAAATGTGATCCTCTGCTAAGCGTCTTTGTAGATAATGAAGTGTTCCTCGAAAATAAGCAAAGAGAACAAATTTTTCAGTATGACTCTTTGCAAACTGTCCTTTGAGAAAACCTAAAAGCTCATTATACTTAGTGTCACTTTTCTCTACGGCCTCTAGATCAATTGGACCTATTGGACCTAGTTGTAATGTTCCAGGCAAGGTAGACTGCTTTGGAGGTTGTGAGTCTTCTAGATCTGATTCAGAATCCAAGCCAAAGTCTTCCCAAAGAAGTTCTTGATCCAGATCCTCAATTACGTTTGTAAACAGATCTTTAGAAAACCAAGCACGCAAGGCGGCAGGCAGGCAGCTAGCCATTTGACGTTGGCGAGCCATCAAGCGGAATAAATAAATTCCTTGCTGATCTTGAGCCTGTTGACGGATTTGAGTCGTGATCTGACGATAGAGCTGGCGTTCCAGTTTTGAAAAGTGAACGGTGAGAGTCTGAGGAACCCGTTGCACTCGATTCGGAATTACATCACGCTTCCGACTCCGACAAATATATTGACCAACGAGCGAAAGATTCTCTAGTTTATATCCTAAACGGATCGAATCTGCTTCACTAAGCTGGGTAGGATTTGCCAACTCCTGTTGGATCAAGTTTATAATTGGGTTCTGCTGGAAGTAAACAAACTGCTGAGCAAGATCAAGTTGCTGCTTTGCCTGAACCAGATTGGGGGGAGTACTCCAAATAGCCCGAAGACTACAAATAATCGGTGCATTGGCTTCCATCATGGATTCAAAAATAGTTAAATCAAAAAACTCATCTGGATTCAGTAAGCGTAGGAGTTGATAAAGATTATGGCTATGGATCTGAATAGGAGTAGCAGTCAGGAGCAAAAGATAGCGAGATGCATCTCGGATCAGCCGCCCTAAACGATGGTTCGCTGTGTAAGGATTTCGAAGATAGTGTGCTTCATCAATAATGGCTAGATCAAATAAACCCCATTCATCATTAGCAGGGTTATCATCCAACAGTCTAGCTAGCTCAGATCGAGATCCTTGATCAGTATGATCCATCCAGTTAGGTCCAGGCCGCAATCCTTCCAAACTGGCAATACATACGAAATGATCCTGATTTTTCCGTTTTAGAAATGTTGAGATCTTTTTGGAGAGATCTGAAGCATTACAGATTTCAGCAGGTAAATTAAACTTCTGTTTTAGAGTCTCTTTCCACTTTTCACGTAATAATGCTGGGCAGACGATCAAGAGACGACGAGCCCCCTCACGGGCATGGAGCTCTTTCCAAATGTATATTGCTTCGATCGTTTTTCCTAAGCCCACTTCATCTGCAATTAGCAAACGCCCCACAGGGGATTCCAAGAATTTCAAAACAGGCTTAAATTGGTGAGGATAAAAATCAGTGTTACTGGACTCCATACTGTAGAAAATATTGGTTAAATGGCCTTTAACTTTCTCATTGATCAAGATCCGACGGAGCTCGTCAGGTCCACTCAATCGTCCTTGTTTTAAGAGATCATGAATCCCCTCAGATTGATCACAGAGTTCAAGTAATGTATAAGGTTTAAAGGATTTTTGATTGGGTCCTAGTTGGATCTGTACAAGCAAACGAGTGCCCACTACTTGAGTCTTACCTGTAGTCAGACCTTGCTGAGCTGGATTCGCTCGAAGGCGAACAGTTTGTCCAGCGATGGTTGGATCCCAATCTTGAGAATGGTGGTTCATAATCAAATGAGGATTAGTCCATAAAGATCGAAGAATATACCAAGAGGATACATCAATCAGAGTCTTTAGTCTCTTCATAAGTGGATTTTTCATCGGGTAATAGGATCGTTGCAGGAGGTAACTGACTCATTTGGTAAGGTAGGCGCACTTCAGGACCTTGGCCTGCCCCAATCGATAACCCATAGGCAACAGCAAAACGATGAAACTCACTGCTAGGAAGTCCCCCCATCCAGACATCACTGGGTTCAGGTAGAAGACTCAAATCATAGGGAGGGATCCCAGCGTTACTCTGGTGATTATCCTGATATGTTGACAGAATACTTTGTTTGTAGAATTGACTAGTGCTACCGCCGCCAGCCAGGTAAATTCTGAGCTTCTCCTTTAAATCAGCTTGTTGAGTGAAGGGCAAGTGGCGTTCATATTCCTGACTGCCTTTCATGACTACCGTTCCCACCAAACTTTGAATGGCTCGACTAGATCGACATGATTGAAGAACTCTTAAGTTCTCTACTCGCTGGCTAAAGATTGCTCGTTTGATATCACGTTCAGAGTAATCCAACTCAGCCATCAATCGTTGAGCAAGTGCTGTAACTCCTGTTGGATCAACCTTGCCATAGTAGAAGTCCACTTTGGCTTCACCCTCATCTCGCCAGTAGCGAAAAGCACAACCATCTAGGGTTCCATCTCCTACATCAAAAAAGACATAAAACCCATCAGGAGCTTGCCCTGAGATCAGTAATGACCAAGCTGTAGCTGACATTTCCGGGATGGCATGACAGTCACTAGTATAGGATTCTAACTGAGAACGAAGTTGTTTGAGTCGCATGTTCAGGTTCGTTAGGGTGACAGGTTCCTGACATGGATTGTCCAATAGTAACCAGGCTAGATTTAAGACCTTTTGAAAGCGGGCCAATAATGCAGGTTGATCGCAGTAGGACACAGGCACACCAACATTTGCTGACCATTGAACACGGCGTCCTTGGAGTAAATCCGATCGGTAATTCCGAATCCAATTTTGAGATCGTTGGATCACTTGACATAGATAGTATGCGCAAAGATTCTCTACAGTTTCAGGATTATCTAGTTCCTGATGATGCTCTAATCGCCAACTTCCATCTAACTCAGGCTTAACATCCAGATCGGCTAACCTCATCTTAATAAAGTTAAATGAAACTTTAATTCGATCATGGTAGGCTTGTCGCTCTGCTTGGTTTAGACCTGCCAGAAGTTTGCCATCATTGAGGAGATCAATCTGCGTCAGTAGCATAGAGGCCTCAACATCAACCAGTTCCTTCGGCGATAGGAAGGTTATCACTTCAGACTGATCTTGGCTGGTATCTCGAAAGCAAACTTTTGTGAAACTAGTACCAAAATCAATACCTAGATTGAGATCAATAACCTCTAAATCGTCAATATCATTAACATTATCAGAATCACCTATGTTTTCTCCCTCAATCTTTGGTTCAATCTTCGTGTTGTCGTCAATCATTTTAGAGATTTGGGTTCTAATTTGATCTAATTGTTGCCTCAAAAGCTCAATGACTTCAATCTGTTCATCTTGGATCCTCCTCTTCCAGGAAATGAGTTGTTCCTGCAGCTCCTGTTGAGAAACCCCAAGGGATTGAAGGGATTGGGCAGAATCGATCAGGGTTGTAACTTCAGTGATTTGCTGGTTTAGCTGAGTGATTCGGGTTTCCAATTGGCTAAAAAAGTTGACTAGAGCTTCCTGATCAACTTGATGCAGACGAAGCCCATTGATAGAGCTAGCTAAGTCATTGGTTTGTTGATCAATCCGATCTGAACATTCTTGTGAAACAGCTGACAATCCTTGTTGAAGGTGATCATAAACTAGCTGGTTAAGATATTGCTTTAGAGCATCGAGTTTTTGATCTAGATAAGCTTTCCAGTTTTGGGTTATACCTTCTAGTTCTCGTTTAAGGTATGCCTCAAAATGCTGGGTTAAATATTGGCTAAGATTTTCTAGTTGTTGATCTAGTGAAGTAGACTCTTGTTGAGTAAATTCATCAAGCTTCGATGTAAGGTGTTGCTCCAGATGCTTTTTGAGATCAGCAAATGCCTGATCCGATCGATTGATATTTACTTGAGATTGCTCTTGAATCTGCTGATGTAAATCTTCGACTGCATGGATCAAACTTTGGGAGAGATGATCGACATCGTCTTGGATCTGAGCTAATTGGCTGAATCGATCTAACCATTCCTGGCGAGTATTCATCAAGATTGATTGGAGGGTATCGAAATCTGATCTTAGCGATTCTTGGACCTCATATTGAGCTGTTTGTATCTGTTGAGGCCAAGTCTGTTCGAGGCATAAGATCTGCTGTTCCAGTCGCTGGTGCTGGTCTTGCATTGATTGCTCCAGTTCCTGTAAATGACTTGAGAATGACTGAGTCAGAGAGTTTGTAAGAGATTGAGATAGTGATTGGAATGAGTTACTCAGATCATGCTCCAGCTGATAGATTTGATCGTTTAAGCCTTGTTGATGAGACTGTTGTTGAGCCAGATCTTCCTTTAAGGGGTTGATCTGTTCGATCAGTTGCTGGTTAAACTGACCTGGGATCTGTTGTAATTGAGTTCCTTGTTGATCAAGTTTATGTAACTGTTGCTGCACATGAGCCAAGGAATGCATAAACATCGCTTGGACTTGAGCTTGCTCCCGCTGGCGATTTACCAGATTCAAGATCAAGGCAAAGGTTAGCGGGGTTGCTGAGTAGAGAATTTGGCGGGTCAGTGCAGCAATGATCGTTCCCACCACAGTAAACCCTAGGGATGTATATTCTGCAACTCGTAAGATCGGGGATTTTGGAGTTGAGTTGGGTGAAGAAGAGCTAGGGGAAACAGGCATTAGCGCCACCTCATGTAAACATGCGATCAGTTATAGATAGGATTTTAGCGTGCTGGTGGCAAATTTTGCCCTGGTTTAGGAGAGCTTTAGATTTAGGAGAGCTTGATGAGATCGATAGAAATTCAGAGAGATTGGGGTATTAAGGACATCATTTTAAATCTGATCTTAAGTTATTGAAGTGTACACGTAAAGTTAAATTTTTTGTGAGCTCTGACCCGATCATAAATCTCTTGATCCATTATTCGAGTATTCGAGCCAGAGCATCGATCAGGACTTGCAGGGCAAACGCACCTTAACAATCATTGACAAAAGAGGTTTTTTGTGAGT
>CAZONZ010000239.1:0-6571 GCA_964581005.1 uncultured bacterium | reverse complement strand
GATTGGATGTTGGGCTAGAACACTTCTACACGGACAGCAACGGGCATCATGAGCCAGTAGATCAGTTCTATGTCCGCTCCCAGATAGGAGTTACGCATTGACAAAGAAGGTCTAATTATGATAGTCATCCAGATTACCCCTGAACAACACCTGGAGCACTGCCATCCGACTCCCTTCCAAGCCCTCCACGGCTCACTGTGACCTGAATACCTACACGGGCTTTCTCCGAGCCCAACCCCACTACGCCGGTTGCTGCCGCTTGGCCGAGATCTTCCCGCAACTCTCTCATGACAGCATCAATCGTTTCTTACTCAGAGAACGCTTTCAGCCCCAAGATTTATTCTCTGAAATCAAGGAAGTTATTGACTTAGTTGGTGGCACCCTCAGTGCCAGGGTAAACGCATCTTGTTTTGTAGCTATAGGTACAGAATCTTGTGAGAATCTATGATTTTTTGCTCCTTGAGTGGTACCCATTATCATGAAGCTACTCATAGGAAACATTTTGCCCAGCACATCACATGGCATTGTTAGGCCAAATTAATAAATCTTAGATCTCTGAACCTATGACCTTGCTTTGAGATGACGATGCATGGGTAAAAACACTTAGAAGCAGCACTCAAAAACTACAGTTGGAATATTTTCTGTATATCACTGTACGAATCTAGAAACGATCAAATCCTTGGAACGCATTCTAAAAACTCATGTTAGCCCATCTCAAATTGACTTGAGATCTGAGAGAGGTATAGATTACAACTTCCTAGAAAAGCTGCTTACAGCAGGAAAGTGAAAGGAAGCAGATCAACAGATTAAGCGCAAGTCCTTGCTCAAACTTGCCTATCCCTTCGTCAAATCTGCCAAGGACAAAGAAAGATATCCCGCTTAATCTCAAGATATCGCTAGTTGGGTTTTGTTTAAGTGCCTGATCAAAGAAAAAGATCGCTCGATCAGGGCGTTCGTAGAGCAGAAGTGTAAGGCCAAGATTGCGAAGTATTTGATGATCGTCAGGGACTAATTGTAAAACTCGATCCCAACACCCTAAAGCCCAGAAGTGTTGCGCCTATACTTAACAATAGACAAAAAGAGGCTGGATCTGTTACGATCTAGCCTGAAAACCAAAATAAACTGACTAAGATGCTAAACTCATTTCCTCGTGTTGTCAATGAGCTACTTGCCGATCTGCCTCAGAATGATTACCCAGTCCTCAACCAGAAGTGTTGCGTCTCGATATAAAACTTTACATTTCTAGCGACAGAACCCCCTTATTGCCCTCTTCCTATCTTAAAACCATTCCCTATCTTGGATTAACAGCTGCTGATTTATGGAGAACAAACTAACCGAGAAACTCATGGGTTGGCCAGATATTTCTCGAAAGTTGATCGAGTTTTTGAACCCGTTGAGATCTATCAAGAGTAGATGGCTTGTTGAAAGATGAAGGATAAGCTCGATCGTGCCAGGGGAACAGATAGAACGTAACAATGGTCCTAGCTTAAGGATGATGTCTGGGTACACGCGGGGTAGATCGTTGCGGCTGATCTGTAAATAGTATTGGAGGGATTAGATCGTTGCGGTTGACTGCAGATCTGATAACAAGTAGGTCTAAATTTTGACCAACTTAGGCTTTAGCGACTTGTCTCTGGATCAAGAACTAGCCAGGATCAGCTTAGCCATGACTCAGGGACTTTCCCATGCTTCTAATTCATGATCAAGGATCGAAAAGTAACCGATCTCAGGCGATCGTTTGGGGTGCTTTTGTTTCGATTACGGCTCTAGCAACCTGGATCAATTCCCCACCTGCTACCGCTACAACCTTTGTTGATACTCAGGGTCATTGGGCAGAGTTATTTATTGACGCACTCTCCTCTAGAGGCGTGATCCAAGGCTTTCCAGATGGGACATTTCGGCCTGATCAGTTTGTGACTCGTGCTCAATTTGCGACAATCGTGACTCAAGCCTTTTCTCTGCCTATATCGGCTGGGTTGGTCACCTTTCGTGATGTTTCGCCAAGCTATTGGGCGGCTTCTGCGATCTCAACAGCAGCGGCCAACAATTTGGTTGCAGGATTTCCAGACGGAACTTTTCGCCCTGAACAACCTGTGACTCGAACCGAAACATGGGTTGTTTTAAGCAATGGTCTGCCGAGTAACACGATCCCAGCGACTCAAGTGGATCTTTTCAGTCGTTATCGTGATGCTGCAGCGATCCCTACTTGGGCCGTCAGTGCAGTCAGTCGTGCCAGTCAAGCCAACCTGATCGTCAACTATCCTGATCCAACTTTACTAGAACCTAACCGGGCAGCAACACGGGCTGAAGTTGCGGCTTTCACGTACCAGACGTTGTTAGCGAGGAATCAAAACACACCGAATACTTGGATCGGTCAAGTTACACCGACCCCTGACTTCAATCTGCAAGTTGTGACAGTTACCGCTGGAACCGTGACCCAGATCATGACCAATTTGAACGAGCCGCTCTACATTGCTCCCAACGAGACTCGTCCCTTCTCCGTGATTGTCAGTAACCCAATCCGGAATCCCCAAGGAGAGGTTTTGGTTCCTTTCGGATCGCGGATCGATGGACGTTTTGAACCTGCTCCCGGTGGCACCCGCTTTGTGGCGGACAGTATTGTGATCAACGAACAACTCTATTCGCTATCGGCGCAATCGGAGGTGATCCAAGATATTAAGGATCCACGCCATACGAATACAGGTCAAGTGATCCAAGATGCTGCGATTGGGGCTGCAGCTGGGGCGATCTTGGGTTTGGTTACAGGAGATCAAGTGATTGCAACCGAAGAAGTTCTCGCTGGAGGGGCGGCGGGGGCTGTGATCGGGAATACAACAGCTCCTCAGGTGGTCTTGATCCAACCGCAACAGGGGATCAACCTGCAGTTCACTCAAGATCTCGTGATCAATCGGTAAATCATCTAACCCGATCAATATCTGACACCGACAGCTCCGTAAGCCAGTATGGGTTCTCCTCGATCTGCGTATGATCAGCTAGTTCAATCACGTGTCTGCGTCGGGATCGGCTTGCTTCTCTAGAAAGAATCCATGAGTTGAGTGACACATACATCGGGATCGCCTCGCTTCTCTAGAAAGGATCCATGAGTTGGGTGACCTACCTGCGTCGGGATCGCCTCACTTCTCTAGAAGGATCCATGAGCTGGGTGACCCACCTGCATCGGGATCGACTTGCCTCTTTAGAAGGATCCATTGTGGGAGTGATCCGGTATTCACGGAGCTGCTAAAAGTCAGAAGGTTATATCTTGTCAATCGATCTGGGCTCAGTTCAGTTCTGAAACACTCAAGCAGCTATAATTTGGGGTGTTCCAGAGGGACAGGTAACTATGGTTCAAGAGCTTACACAGGACGTCGCCCACATCAAAATTGAAGATGATCGAACGGGGCTTGATATCCAAACGATTCGGCGGGCTTTAGCCGACAACCTTTTCTATATTCAAGGGCGATATCAGGAGATCGCAACTCCTTATGATTTTTTTGTTGCCTTAGCCTACACGGTTCGGGATCGACTCCTGCTGCGGTGGCTCAACACCATCCGAAATCATCGCAGAGCCCCTGTGCGAGTGGTGTGTTATCTTTCTGCTGAATTTTTAGTCGGGAGACACCTCAGAAATAACTTGATCAATTTGGGCATTGAGGATCAGGTTCGTCAAGCGTTACAGGAATCTGGATTGGATCTTGATAGTTTGTGTGAGCAGGAACCGGAGCCAGGTCTTGGCAATGGTGGATTAGGGCGTTTAGCAGCTTGTTATCTGGATTCACTCTCAACGCTAGAAATCCCAGCGATTGGCTACGGGATCCGCTACGAGTTTGGGATTTTTAATCAAGAAATCAATACTCATAATGGGGAGCAATCTGAGATCACGGATAAATGGCTGCAGTGGGGGAATCCCTGGGAAATTGCCCGACCCCAAGATGCGGTGATGGTGAATTTGGGTGGGTATACACAAGCGTACACTGATGTTCAAGGAAACTATCAAGTTCGTTGGATCCCTCAAAAGGTGATCAAAGGCATTCCCTACGATACACCGATCCTGGGCTATCGAGTCAACACTGCGAATACCTTGCGGCTCTGGAAAGCAGAAGCTCCTGAATCCTTTGATTTTCAAGCCTTTAATGTGGGGGATTATTACGGAGCGGTGAATGAAAAAATCACCTCTGAAACGATCACTAAAATCTTGTATCCGAACGATGAGCCCTTGCAAGGTAATCAGCTCCGGCTGGAACAACAGTATTTCTTTGTGGCTTGCTCCCTCCAGGACATGATCCGCTTACATTTGCGATCAGGCTGCGAGATCGAAACCTTTGATCAAAAGTTTGCAGTCCAGCTCAATGATACCCATCCAGCCATAGCCATTGTTGAGTTGATGCGTTTATTGATCGATGAGCATGATCTGGATTGGGATACAGCCTGGAGGATCACTCAGCAGTCATTTGGCTATACGAATCACACGCTCTTGCCAGAAGCTCTGGAAAAATGGCCGATTCGTTTGTTTGAACAGGTGTTACCTCGGCACTTGGAATTGATCTATGAAATGAATCACCGTTTTATGGATCAGGTTCGACTGAAGTTTCTGGGTGATGGTCGTTTGGCCCGTTTATCTCTGATTGATGAAAGTGGTGAACGGTATGTGCGAATGGCTCACATTGCTTGCCTCGGATCCTATGCGATCAATGGTGTGGCTGAGTTACATACGGAGTTACTCAAAAGCACTGTCTTTAAAGATTTCTATGAGCTATTCCCCACCAAGTTTAGGAATAAGACGAACGGAGTGACGCCCCGACGCTGGCTGTTACTTAGCAATCCTTGCTTGGCAATGCTGATCACTAACACGATAGGAGATCAGTGGATCACTTCTCTTGAAGATCTGAGACGATTAGAGGAATTTGCCGATGATGCTAATTTTCGTCAGGCGTTTCAGCGGATCAAATATGGCAGTAAGCAGGATTTAGCGGACTACATTGCTGATCAACTGGGGGTTACGGTTGATCCCTCATCCCTGTTTGATGTTCAGGTTAAACGGATCCATGAATATAAGCGCCAGCATCTGAATATTTTACATGTTATCAATCTATATCGGAAAATTAAGCAGCAATCACCTGTTGTTGATCAACCCAGGACTGTGATCTTTGGGGGGAAGTCTGCTCCTGGTTATCGCATGGCTAAGTTGATAATTAAGCTGATCAATGCTGTGAGTAACGTGGTTAATCAGGATCCTGATGCTAGGGATCTACTTAAGGTTGTGTTTCTGCCCAACTATAATGTGACCTTGGGACAACGGGTTTATCCAGCTGCCGATCTTTCTGAGCAGATCTCGCTCGCGGGTCTAGAGGCTTCAGGTACGGGCAATATGAAGTTATCAATGAATGGAGCGCTCACGATTGGAACCTTGGATGGTGCAAATGTTGAGATCCGAGACGAAGTAAGTGCTGAGAATTTCTTTCTGTTTGGGATGAAAGCGGAAGAGGTTACGGCGCTGAAAGAACAAGGATATCGACCTTGGGAGTATTATCAGTCGAATCCGGAGCTTCAAGAAACGCTGGATCTGATCCGTTCGGGTTATTTTTCTCATGGAGATCCTGATGTGTTCCGGCCTTTGGTGGACTCGTTGCTGGCACGGGATCCGTATATGGTCTTAGCCGATTATCAGTCTTATGCTGAGTGTCAGGAGAATGTGGAACGGGCCTATCACGATCAAGAGATTTGGTTGAAAAAAGCTATCTTAAATATGGCAAGAATAGGTAAGTTTTCCAGTGATCGGGCCATTCGAGAATACTGTCAGGATATCTGGAAGATCGAACCACTAAAGGTGGAGATTAAACCTTATACCCAGGCTACGGCTGGACTCATTGCTCGCTAGACTGTTCTGCCCGTTTTGGGGGTGAGATGGATCCCTTCCAGAGGCTACAACATGGCCGCTTTCCTTTACGATCAAGAAATGTTGATGTTAGCTGTTGTGCCAATCTGATCCAGCAAGGAGATCGATCTCTATGGGACGCCTCAATCCGTACTCGCTCAGTCTCCAGATCACCCGTCTGTTTGAACAGGGACAATCATTTTTTGCCTCCTCCCAAGTGGAAACCTGGCTGCGGGAACGCCATCACGATCCCTCCGAATATGAGATCCTCTTCCACCAAGAGATTCCCCCTCCCGATGCCCCGGAAGCGATGCGGATCCGGATTGAACTGAAACGTCATGATCACCAACCTGTGGATCCGTGGTTGCTGGAGCAGATCAATTCTGAATCGACCTAAGCTTAGGTGACCTCTGAGAAAGAAGCCCCCTTGTTAGGTAGGCTAAGACAGGTTCTGACGAGAGCAAAAGAGGAATGACCTGTGATCAACCCAGTGACGATCCACGTCAGGATTTTGCGGCAAGAGCCACTATGACTGATCATGGTTCTTACCCCCTTGAAGACATAGATCTGAGCCCGATGATGGTTGCTTTTCTAGAGAACTATATGATTCTCCTGTGTTGAGCGTTGTGCCATCAGTGACAAGGTGACATCCTCCCGACGCTGACCCTACGGGTACAGCGCGGGCTTCCCAAGATC
>CAZONZ010000238.1:0-6609 GCA_964581005.1 uncultured bacterium | reverse complement strand
GACCTTTCAGGTACAGCGCGGGACTTATCGCTCCCCGAACCCCTCAAAAGTTAAAGATGTCGGGGGATCCGGTGAGGGTTGCTAGGAAGAGGCAGGGAGATCGTCAGAGGGAATCTGATCGAACATCGCAACCTCATAGCTTTGCAGTCCGAAGGGAATGGGGAACGTGTGATTGACATTGAGAACACCTCCAACCGTGATCTCGTCCCCAAGGGCTTGATCCGGCAAAGATCCTAGATAGCGCTTCACCCCAGAACGATACACAACTTGCAGGCGGGTGCCTTGAGGAAGGGGAACCTGTTGAATCTCGTAGAGGGGATGGGTGCGCTCGGCCATATTGATCACTAGATAGCGGCGCAGGTTGGTTTGGGGATCCCAATACTCGAAGACAATCACTTTGTTGACGTTGTCCAGCCATTTTTCATTGTGAACGTGCTGGTTGTACCAAGCGTGGTAAGGAGACTGACTGATCAAGCGGCGAAGGTCAACCACAGCTTGATGGAACTTAGCGATCCCTGGGATGGTGAGATTTTCCCAGGCAACAGGGCCGTTGGTTTCGAGATTGCCACCCTGCAACGTAAAGACTTGAGCGGCATCAATGTAGTAGCTGCCTGCTCCCAGCTTGAGGGCGGTCAAGGCCATGATCTTGCCTTCGGAGTGTTCTGGACCTGCAGCTAAGCCCTCCACAGGATACTTGCCGTGAATGTCATCAGGATCACGGATGTTATTAATGTCATCCGGTCGCCATCCATGCACATCCAGCCACCGCCAGGGGTTGCGCAAGTACTCAGCAAGTTGAAATAAGGAGTACTCATCTGGGTTTTTGCGAGCGATCTTGGAGAGCCGTGCATTGAAGGAATCGGTATATCCCACCACTAACCCCGATCCTTGCCTGCCAAAGCCGAGAGTATAGGCCGGGGAAATGACTCGGTCATCAAAGGAGTTGTACATCTCTCCAATGGACTGGAAGCTCGGATCCCTCAGCATCATGGTCCAAGCCAGTTCCCGTAAGGTGTCTTCTCCTCCAGGCTCCGCGCCAATACCATCTACGTTGTCGATCCGAACTCCTTCGTAGCCTTCATAGAAGAATTTGATCAGGGCTTCCCGCGTCAAGAGGCGAAAGCCAGGGTTGTCAAATTTGGGTCGCAAGGTGCCCCACTCGGTGCCATGATTCGATAAAAATCCCTGGCCGGCTAAACCCATCAAAACCTCTGGATAGAAGCGTCCTGCTACATAGGGTTGGGCGTTGTGGGCAAAGACAAAATCAACAACCGTACTCAACCCCGCTTCATTAAAGGCCCGTAGCATTTGGCGATACTCACTGGGAGTTCCCTGATCGGACTGGCCAGCGGTCATATATTGGCGAACGAGATACCAGTAACGCCAGTCGGGAACCCATTGATCCGGTTGGCGCTGATCGGCATGAGTTTCGGTGCCGACATTGGGGTAAAACTGGATGGCATTGTAGCCTTCTCGCCGAATGTGCTGGGGAACATGACACTCTGTGACAAAACGATAGGTCTCGTTGACATGAGATGCGCCTGGAGTGCCGTAGAAGGAAGAGTTGGGGTTTTGGCAGACAAAGCGGGCTACATAGGTTGTCAGATCAGTGGTCAGAGTGACGTAAGCAGCTTCACCCAGATTGGTACGGTAGGGCAGATCCTTGGGATCCACGTCCTGCGGCTCACGATCTTCAGGTGGGAACCAAAACACCGAGAGAGGCATGATCTTCCGATCCCCAAGCGGACGCAGAGGATTCTCCCGCTCGGTTCCCTCGATAAAGCGGTGGTAGAACACGGGTGAGGAGATCAGGTTTGAGGCCGGATCGGTGACTAGGTAAAATCCTCCTCCGCCAGCGCCTCGAACCAAAGCATAGTATTGCAAGTGGTAGCCTTCAGGTTGAGACGAGGCTGGAAGAATAATGTAGCGGGCGTAAGGATTATCCGGATCCACCTGCAACTTGTAGTCATCATCAGGATAGACCCAGTCGTTAAAGTCACCCGTGATCCACAAATCCGTGAACGGATCATCCGCCACAGTACGCACAATCACGCTCCCATCGGCCAACACATACTGACCGAGTTGGGGAACTACATGCAACAGATCAGGGTGACGGGGAAGGCCTACATTAACGGCCAAGGTGCGACGACGATCATGAAATCCCGGTGAGATCACGATGTCTTGAGGTGGCTGAGGCTGATACAGGGGAATGTAATTGACAATCTGAGAAGCGTGCTGAGATAAGATTCTTGACTGATCAAACCCAACTGGGGTTCGCTCTTGGATTGCTTTGACGTACTCAGTAAAGCCTGGATTGACAACTGTGGAGGCAAAAGCTGGAGTGGGGATCCAGCAACTGACTAGCCCAGCAACGCTCAAGCATCCGATCACGAGGAGAGCCCACAGAGGAGAGGCCGAGAAAAAACCCAGTTGGCGGTAACACGCACTTCTCAGCCAGGATTGCAATGGTCGAAGACGCAGGATTAGATTCAACATTGAAGCGGGAAGAGGTTCGATTTCGATGAAGAGGGAGTATGGGGTTGTAACCGCAATACCCACTGGAGATTACCATGGATCCGGCCAAGGCAATACAGTTCCTCGATCCTTCGATCCTGCCAACAGGAATCTTACCGATCCGGCTCCTGAGCTAATGTCAGAAGGTCTGATCGAGTTGGTTGAGCCCAGATCACTTTTTCGTGGCGGTAGATCACCATTCCTGGCAAGGCTCCTTTGGGTTTGAACACATGCTTCGGGCGAGTGTAGACAACAGGAACATGATCACTGAGACGAGCTTTGCTAAAGTAAGCTGCAAGATCAGCTGCAGCCTGAAGATCTTCTGCTTCAGCAACCGATCCAGGAGGTAACTTCAGTAACACATGTCCTCCAGGGATCTCCTGGGTATGAAACCACCAGTCTTGATCTTGAGCCAATCGAAACGTGAGTTGATCATTTTGATGATTATTGCGTCCGATCCAAACTTCAAATCCAGAGGGAGTGGAATAACGGCGATAGGGAGCTTCAGTAACGGCTGCATCGAGTATGGGCTGATCCGGATCACTGAGATAACGCTGTTGGATCAGTTCGGCCTGAATTTCTTCTAAGGTTTGCAGATCATCAGGTTGTTGATACCTTTCGAGTTGCTGGAGAGAGGCTTCCACATTTTCCAGGTATTGGATCTCTTCTTGCACAGACTTCCAGAGAGGTAGAACAGCATCTTTAGCCCGTTTTTGTTTGCGGTGTTTTTTGTAGTAAGCCTGAGCATTGGTAATAGCATTTTTCTCTGGATCGAGGGAAATCGTGATCAAATCACCTGTCTCAAAATCGGGAAGTTGGATCTGACGCAAACCTGGTGTCCAGTGATGCAGATGAGCCATGAGTAGATCAGCAGATGCCTTTGCTTCCTCAGCCTGATCGGATTGCTGTAATTTTTGCTCAAACTGATCTCGACGTTGATAGAGTTTTTGCAATAGTGATTTTACCTTCTGCAAAAGCCGATGTCGTTCCCGCTGAAAGGTTTCACGATTCAGCTGATCCTGATAGTACTGTTCTAATAACGAATGGATCGAATCCGCTTCTGTCTGAATGCCCCATCCTAAAACGGTATATCCAGTCTCAGTCCAACCGGATTGAAAAGATCCTTTTTCCAGGTTCTGAAGCCAGATCTGCCAACTTTGATAAAGCGCGTTCCATTGTTCAGACGTAACCGATCCAATCTCAATTTCAAGAGGAATGCCTGCTTGCTGCAGCAATGATTCCGATAACGTCCGACTAATACCTCGGTAGGTTTTCAAGATCCGTTGACTTAAACGACCTGGAAGCAATGCGATCCGTTCCTGCCACTGATCCAATGATTCGGCTGGGTTGGGACAGGGATCGGTCAATCCTGGAGGCTTTTGGTAGGGTAAACCGGGTTGGACAGGGCGCACGCTGGATTGCCGCTCACTCACCCCATGTCCACAAGCAAAGATCATTCCATGGTGATCAACCATCACTGCATTACTGTAGCGACCCATGATCTCCAAGTAAAAATGCCAGCGTGGAGGATCGCCCGGTCGAGGCGCAAACTGCCAGTCCAGCACTCGTTCCCACGGATCGATGAAGCTAATCCGATCCAGGGCCAGTCCTTTCAGATGACGGTACAGCGATTGGCTAAATTGGAATGGATCAGGGGCCTTAGCTGGGGCTGTTGCTAGATGCAAACGAGCAGCTTGAGGATGCCAACTTGCCACTAGCCAGACCCTGGCCTTGAGCGTTCGTAAGCAGAAATAAAGGGTCCACAGATCAACCTGCTGAATTGTTTCGATCCGCGCAGGTAACCAATGCTGGGCTAAATCTGACTGGACAGCCCGTAATGTCGTCAGATCAACGGGTTGCAAGGGAGGAGTCTCAACTAGTGTCGTTTTCCTAGTCTAACTGATTGGGTAGAGGCATAAAGTCAAGCCTTTAGAAGTCATGCTGTCGGATCAGATCACAAGAAGATGAATAGGTTGATCATTCTATGCCATACAGTCAATTTGATCTACTCAGAGCTCAGAGTGTCAGAGTCAACTAAATTTGATCATTCATGAGACACTTCGTTTCTGACCTGATCTTTCGCCGGTCTATCCTGACAATCTTCTAAGCGAGATCTTAGCAGAAAACGTTCCATTAGCTTTAGCCCAAGGTCATGAAAAAGCCCGGAGTGAGTGGATCATCAATCCCAGCTTGACAGCAGTACGTCGCTTATCAAAGCTACCTGTGAGTGTCTTTTCCGGTACCGTTTTTCTCTCAGTCAGATCCATCTTTCACTTGGCCAGAACCGATCGGAACCCTTTCCCATCCCGTCAGCATTGTTTCTCATGTGTGATGATCAGGGTTTAGGCTATCTTGAGAGACATACCCCAGCGCAGGGATTGGGGGTGCGGAGGTCAGCTCAGGTGAGTATTGTCGAACGTTCCAGATTAGATCATTCCCTCCTGATCGATCCGATCCCTCCCCTAGAGAGCGGTGATCGGCTGACTTGCCAGGAATTTGAACGTCGCTATGGTGCGGATCCCTATGTCCGTAAAGCAGAACTGATCGAAGGAGTCGTTTACGTGGTTTCTCCGCTACGGCACCGTCAGCATGGCCAACCCCATAGCCGCATCCTGACCTGGCTCGGCCTCTATCAAGCCTTCACTCCAGGGACTGATCTCAGTATCGAACCCACCGTTCGCCTTGATCCCAGCAATGAGTTCCAACCCGATGCTGTTCTTTTCCTGGAATCCACAGCTGGCGGACAAACCCAGATCAGTTCCGAAGGCTATATTGAGGGAGCTCCGGAGTTGGTGGTTGAGATCGCTGCCAGTAGTGCCTCTATTGATCTAGGGGATAAAAAGCGAGTCTATTGCCGTCACGGGGTTCAGGAGTACATTGTTTGGCAAACCCACGATGATCAGGTGCATTGGTTTGTTCTCGATCAAAACACCTATCAGCAGCTACACCCCGATCAGGAGGGGCTGTTACGGAGTCAGACCTTTCCTGGGCTATGGCTTCCCACCTCAGATTTGATCTCTGGAAATATGCCCAAAGTTTTGGAGGTTGTACAGGATGGAATTCGCTCCGAGCCACACCAGGACTTTATCAAGGATCTGGCGTGCATCTAGATCGATGCCTCAAGCGAGACGATGACTCCTCAAGGGGGACAATCAACTCCCTCATGATGGTAGGGCTGAATCAACTGTGGGAATTAGGGCTCACCGTAATCGTTTCGATCCGCGCAGGTAACCCATGCTGGGCTAAATCTGACTGGACAGCCCGTAATGTCGTCAGATCAACGGGTTGCAAGGGAGGAGTCTCAACTAGTGTCGTTTTCCTAGTCTAACTGATTGGGTAGAGGCATAAAGTCAAGCCTTTAGAAGTCATGCTGTCGGATCAGATCACAAGAAGATGAATAGGTTGATCATTCTATGCCATACAGTCAATTTGATCTACTCAGAGCTCAGAGTGTCAGACTAAAACTGGATAGCTTCGTAGAGATCCGCTACGGCAAGCGTCATCCCTACCGATTGGAGATCAAAATTCTGATTGAGATCGCCATATTCTGTGAAAAGCCATTGATTTTCGGCATGTTTGACAAACTGCTCAACGTGAGGGGTATGCTGAGCGATCAGTAGATACTCCTGCAAAGTAGACAGGGTGCGATAGGACTCAAACTTTTCCCCTCGGTCATACCGTTCCGTCGATTCTGAAAGCACCTCCACCACCAGAATCGGATTCATGACCGTATCTTTGCGATCCGGCTTTAACTCAGGAGGGCGAGGGGTCACCATCACATCTGGGTAGGTATAAACCTCACGCTCTGGGATCCAGAGACGCTGATCGGTCACAAAGATGCTGTAGGGCTGTTTTCGCAGGGCTGCTCTGAGCAGAAACACCAACATACTGATGATTTCGTTGTGGGCAGGGGTACCTCCAGTCATCTCGACAATCTCTCCATGGCGATATTCTCGACGGATCCCCCCTATAGCCTCAGCTTCCGCTTCCAGCGCAAAGTATTCTTCAACCGTATGGTTCTGTCGAGCCTGGATTTGGGGCAGAGTAGACGTCATGGTATCCTCCCTAAGCAGCAGCAGATCGAAGTAAGCTATC
>CAZONZ010000237.1:0-6630 GCA_964581005.1 uncultured bacterium | reverse complement strand
TGTGGGGTCGGTTGGACGTTTTGGCTGAGATGTTGTTCGGCACTAGCGATCACCTGGTTCTCGTTCACTAGTGGGATGCTGCGGGGATCGCGGGGCTCCATCGAGGTGGCAACAGTCGGATCACCAGGATCCACAGGAGAGGTGACTCCAGAAAGGGCGCGCTGGCCAAAGACATAGCCCAGAGACAAACTCAACATGGCTGTGGAGATAAAGGCACTGAACCAAAACAAAATGCCTGGAATATTGGCAATAAAACTTCTGGCCATTCTCGTGATCCTCACCTCAGCTGCAGAGCATCGATCGATTCATCCCGATCTTGACTCGTTATATCCAATTTTGCTGGTGTTCTGGGACCGCCAATCCCACCTTTATTTGGTCTACCCGCTTCCGATTTACCCCGCTTGTCCTGATCGATCTGGGGGAGGTGAACCTAAGGAGTTGCTGACGGGGGCGATAGCGGGGTTGAGGGTGGGATCACGTCTTTGACCATGACCGAATCCCCAATCTGGAGACCAAGCCGTTCGGCAGTACCCGCATTGAACTCTAACACTTGATCGACAAGCTGATCGTTCGGAGGGCCATAGGCCGGACAGGGACGCTCAGGACAGGGTTGAGCATCTTGGGCAATGTAGACGATCTGGCCCTCCAAGACAAAGAGCATATCAAGTGGGATCAGGGTATTAAACATCCAGAAGGAGGCGGGTTTAGGGGGATCGAAGAGAAAAATCATGCCTCGGTCTGCAGGAAGATCGCTACGTTGCATCAGTCCGATCTGTTGCTGGCGAGGGGTGCGAGCCACTTCAAGCTGAAAGCGTTCGCCATTCAACTCGACTTCAGCTTCAATAGGGAGATCTTGTGACACAGGTGCAGGTTGACTGAGTAGAGGGGGCTGGGCCGAGGCCGATGAGTTGCAAGATGTGAGAACGATAGGACTGGCAGCGATGATCAAGAGGGTGATCCAGAAGGGAACATTGGCTGGGGAGCCTAGAGTGAGTTGCTTAGAATAGGTTAGCTTCATAGGAGGGGTAGCTTCGGCAGGGACAAGTGGTTCTTCGCTCAGAGTTCACCCGATCAATCAAAGCGATCAAAACGATCAAATCAATCAAAGCGATCAAATCAATCAAGACGATCAAATCAATCAAAGCGATCAAAGCGATCAAATCAATCAAAACGATGGACTGTCGCCACTTTAGCCCAGTTCCTGATTGAAACCCTTCCAGAAAAGGTAACCCTCGATCCCAGATTTGCCCTAACCTTTGCTAGAGTTCTAACGACACCACGATCTCACCAGCTACTCAACACCTTGGGAACGGAACGCACTGTTGTTATCTTGTGTTGTGATGTATGTCACAATGAGGCTGTGATCCAAAATTGCTAAAAGATCCGTGTTGATCGTGTTTACTATGTGTAAACTTCCCGTTATTGGCTGTAGGAAACCAAGGTGCTTGCTGCTAATGTCAGACGGATGACCTGCCCTTTTGATCGTTCCCTGTTAACCCAATGAACTCTCGTCTCTCGATTCTGTTCATCAGTAACCTAACCCTTGTGGCCATTGTTGCAGCCATGGTCTTTGGATTGCGAGTTCCTGTGCTGCGACGGGTGGAGCGCCAAGAGCAGCAGATCATGATCGCTGATATGAGACAAGTTCTTCAAGCTATTGAACAACGATTAAACGATCTCGATGAAATTGCGGCAAATGAAGCCCATTGGGATGATCTCTATCAATTTATTGAAAATCGTAATATCCCGTTCTATCAAGATCATCTCACGCCGGAAAGCCTTTTACAGATGGATCCGTTTGTGGATCTATATGGCTTGCTGAGTCAAGAGAATGATCCGTTGTTGGTAGCCCGCCTAGACATTGAAGCTCAACAGGCTGTCCCTCTTGCAGAAGAGCCCATTGCGGACCTACTGCAGTACTCTACGTTGCTCCAGTTTCCCCCAGACGATGATCCGTCTCTTAGGTTAAGCTCTCAAATCGGCCTGATCGCTACTGCACAAGGCTCTCTCCTCATCGCGGCTCGTCCCATATTGCCTGAAAGTCTTCAAGGTCCCCGTCGGGGTACTGTTTTAGTTGGAAGCTTACTGAATCAAGCTGCTCTTCAGGCGTTGATCCAACCCCCGACTCAAGTCGTTGCAAACTCTCGATCGCTTCAGGTTGAAATTATAGACCCCAGTGATCCTCAAGTTCCTGCTGCCGCACCCTTACCTCCCTTCGATCCAACTGGCAGAGCTCATGCTGATCCCGTAGAGAATCCGTTGGGTCTGCCTGAGCCTGAGTCCGTCAGCCCTGATCTTGATCCAGGTTTGATTTCTAGCCAAGCCCTAGAACCTCTCAGCTCGATCGGCTCAATCATGGCCCCCCCTCGAATTGTTTCCAATCCAGATCCAGGACAGGTTCAAGGATTTATTCGCTTAAACGATCTGAATGGCACCCCCCTTCACGTCCTGAAAATAAGTCGAGATCGGCAAATTAACTCCCAGGTTCTGCTGCTGAATCGATCAACTCAAATGCTTGTTGGTAGCGGTATTTTGGCCAGTATAGTCATGAGCCTATTGATCGAAAAGTCAATGCGAAATCGTCAACAGCAACAAAAAGCTGAAGAAACATTGAGATCGTTACTTGCAGCTATGACCGATATCGTTCTCGTTGTAGATCGGCAAGGGTTTTGTTTAGAAGTCGTTAAAACTCAATCTAAGCTTACTCATCATTTAAATGTTAATCCAGAAGGTCTATCTCTATTGGATATTTTGCCTCCTGATCAAGCTGATATTTGCCTAAATCAGATCCGACATGTCCTCAATATAGGTGAGGCGTTGCCTTGTGAACTGCAGTTTTGGGTTCGAGGTCAACAACGTTGGTTTGTGGTTATGCTTTCCCCTCTGTCTGATTCTACTGTTCTCTGGGTTGGGCAAGATATGACTGAACGGGCGCAGATCATGGCATCGTTACAGCAATCTAAAACTGATCTGCAGCGTGCCCAAGCCGAAGCTCAAGCCGCTCATTCGACGAAATCCCTATTTCTAGCTCATATGAGTCATGAACTCCGCACCCCGTTAAATGCGATTTTAGGATTTAGCCAATTGATTCAACGAGATCACGATCTATCCCCAGATTTGCGTCGTTCTATTGAACGGATCCATCGAAGTGGGGACTATCTCCAGCAGTTGATCGATAATGTTCTGGATATGTCCAGCATCGAAATCGGTCGATTGGTGTTGGAGAACCATGATTTTGATCTACTTGCTATGTTAGCGAGATTGAAGGACATGTTGGATCTAGAGGCCAAACCCAAACAGTTGGAATTACAGTTTACGCTTGATCCCCAACTCCCTCGTTGGATCTATGCTGATGAGAAACGCTTGCGTCAAGTTCTGATCAATCTTCTTGCGACCAGCATTAAATTAACCCCTACAGGCAAAGTTGAACTAGAAGCCCACTATGAATCGGATCCGTCGGCCAAACTCCAGATTTGGATTCGGGACACAGGTTCAGGGATCGATCCAACCGAGTTAGAGCATCTGTTTCAGCCATCGGTTCAGTCTGACCCTCGAATTCAAGCCGATCAGGGGGTAGGCTTGGCCCTGAGTCGGCAACTGGTTCACCTCATGGGAGGCACGCTTCAAGCAAGTCGGACTCCAGGGGATCAGGGAGCAATCTTTAGCATGGCCATCCCGATTCAAATTAAGACAGATTCTCATCAGATCCCGCCCCCCCAACCCCGCCAAGTGATTGGGTTAGCTCCTGGGCAGCCAAGGTATCGGATCTTGGTCGTGGATGATCAATCAGACAACCGTGAGATCCTAACCCAGCTATTGGAGTCGGTTGGCTTGGAGGTGCAAACGGCCACAACTGGAATGGAAGCCATCGATCACTGGCGCCACTGGAGACCGGATCTGATCTGGATGGATCTGCAAATGCCAGAGATGGACGGGATCGAAGCCACTCAACAGATTCGGGCTGATCCCGAAGGTCAATCCGTCGTCATTGTCGTGCTCACCGCCAGTGCAACAGAAGGGGCTCGACACCAGATCAAGACCATCGGATGTGATGATTTTCTGGCTAAACCCTTCAAGCACACTGAGATCTGGGCTAAATTGGCCAAGCATTTAGGGCTTGAGTTTACCTATGTTACAGATACGGATGCTGAGTCGGATCATGCTTCACTGCCTGCTCAACTACAGGCCCTGAAGCTTGCTGATCTGGCTAACCAGTCCCCTGTTTGGCTGGAGCAACTCCATGCAGCAGCTCTTGCCTTAGATAGTGATCGGATTGGGCAACTCATTCATCCCCTGCAACAGGATAACCCTGAGCTCATGCAACAGATCCAAACCTTGGTTGACACCTATAATCTCGAACAGCTCAGCTCATTAACAGGGCAACTCCTGAAGCAGCCAAGGCAAAATCAAGATGAACCCGATCGATAATTATAAAAAACTGTAACCCTAATGCTCATCCACCCTACGAAAGTATATTTTACAAAAGTATATTTCACGAAAGTATATTTTACGATCTACATCTAAGACCCTCAACAATGAACAACTTGCCCTTAGTCTCACAGGATATCAAAGGATCAGAAAGATTAAAACAGATCAAGACGGATTAAAACGGATCAAAACGGCATCATTGCCTACGGAGGTTGTATGAATCAGATGAGTGGGATCAAACCAGAGCCGGAGCGAGATCGGGTGAAAGGCGATGTCTTGCTGGTAGATGATATGCCGGATAATTTACATCTATTGTCCACGATCTTGAAACAGCAGGGCTATAAGGTGCGAGTGGCACGGCAAGGGAGTACAGCGTTAACGGCAGCTCAGGTTGTTCCACCCGATCTAATTTTGTTAGATATTAATTTGCCAGGAATGGATGGCTATGAGGTTTGCAAAGAACTTAAAAGTCAGCCAAAAACTCAGGAGATCCCAGTTATTTTTATCAGTGCTTCGACGGAAGGATTAGATAAGCTCCAAGCATTTTCGGTAGGTGGAGTGGATTATATTACAAAGCCCTTTCAGTTAGAAGAAGTTCTCGCTCGGATCGAACATCAGTTAACGATCTTGCGGTTGCAACAAAAGCTGAAACAGCAAAATCAGCAATTACGAGCGGCGAATGCTTTGCTCCAAGCTGAGATCTTAGAACGGAAACGGATCGAAGTCTCACTCCAGGCAGCGAATCGGGAGTTGGAACGGTTGGCAACTCTGGATGGCTTGACTCAGGTGGCCAATCGACGCTATTTCAATGACTATCTAACTCAGGTGTGGCAACAAGGGATCGATCACCAGGATCCAGTCTGTTTGATTTTGGGAGATATTGATCATTTCAAAGCGTTTAATGATACCTATGGGCATTTAGTTGGGGATGATTGTTTGCGTCAGGTTGCTAAAGGGATCGAGCAGGTTGTTGGAAACCATGAAGCGTTGACAGCACGATACGGCGGTGAAGAATTCGCGGTGATTCTGCCTCATTCTAGATTAGAGCAAGGGCTAGAGCTTGCAGCTGGGATCCAGGCCAGAATTGAAACTTTAAGGATTGTTCATGCTGGATCATCAGTGAGCCCTTATCTTTCTCTTAGTATTGGAGTTGCTAGTTTGATCCCAAGTTGTGATCGATCTCCGGATTTATTGATTCATTTAAGCGATCAAGCTCTTTATCAAGCAAAACAGCAAGGACGCAACCAAATTGTAGGTCAGACCATGGATCTTTTGTCCTCGTCAGAATCGGATTCATCAGCCCATTCTTAGGTGATTGAGATCGTCATTTCGATTGTAGGGCTAGCTTTGGGGATGGCATTATCATTTCGATCCTAGCTATAATACATCTCATTCAGATTCCCTTGACTTGATCCATTTGCATTGTTAACCTATGGCACTTCAACATTTGCGTCCTTCTGAGACCTCTAACCTGATGAACACCTCAACCCATCCTTGTTCAAGTGAAGCACTCAAGACTTACTCACGTCGTACATTTGGGTTGGGCGCGTTGATCACACTGCTCGGCTGGAGTGGGTTAGCGAATGCAACCCCGATCCAATGGGGAAGTACGCCACTCCCTATGATCGGGGAACCTGCGCCAGAGGTAGAATTGCCGGATGAGACAGGCCAAATCCGGCGGCTGTCAGATTATCGAGGCAGCTGGATCGTTCTTTATTTTTATCCCCAAGACTTCACATCGGGCTGCACGATCGAAGCCCGTCGCTTTCAACAGGATCTGCTCCAGTACGAAGCCTTGAATGCTCAGATCTTAGGTGTGAGTGCGGATAGTGTTGATTCCCATCGCCGCTTCTGTGATCGAGAAGGCTTGAGATTTCCTCTCTTGTCAGATCCAAGTGGATTAGCGATCCGAACCTATGGATCGTGGGGTGGCAGGGGAGCGCTTCGCAATACGTTCTTGATCAATCCGGAGGGGGTGTTGGCTGAGATCTTTCCGATCGTGAGTCCTTCGCTGCATAGTGCTGAGCTGCTTGACTACTTGCGTGCAGCAGGATCGGCTGGATAAAAGGTTGAGGCATCCCCTCCTGCTTTGGAGAATTCTTCGATTGTAGAACTGTAGATCCTTCAGTTGACTACTCTCCGCGCTGAAGCGACGGAGATTCCCCGGAGGGATTTCAGCACTTCTGATAGGCTGGAATTGGG
>CAZONZ010000236.1:0-6634 GCA_964581005.1 uncultured bacterium | reverse complement strand
TGATCTTGCTGACACAATTGTTACACTAAAGCCTCCAACTATTGGAGTACTTCTCAATACCGCTATATGGAGGGTATCTGGCGGGATCATACACAAGATTTAGTAGTGAGGGAAGATTCTCAGCCCAAAATAGGCATATGATTTCCTGGATCACGATGCAGAAGATGAGCGACTCAAATTAGAAGCAAGCGATCTTTAGATCCTGATGCTGAAAGGGTATAGCGACCACGCTTAGGCTGTAAACCCTGATCCTATAGTTATAAACATCGATCAAAGCCTAGTGGAGCAATGGATCTCCGATCAGGCTTCCAGAGGCAGGACAGGTAACCAACGTTGTGGATTCGGCTGGGATCGCATGGATCTGTCGTAAGATGATGGGTTAAGACAACGTTTTTGGTTCATTGCAATTTGAGGTAACGGTTATGGCAAGTGAGATCTTTGGGCTGGCTGGATTGATGATCGTGTTGACTTTGGTTGGGCTCGCCTTGGGCTATGGGATCCTGCGCGTCGTCGAGGGTGGCGAATAGTGTGGAGTTCCTCGGATCGGGTTCTAACGGGATCGAGGATCCTTAACGATTCTTGAGACCGATCACCTGCGTGTAGGCTCCACGGGCTTGGGTCACTCCAATGGTGCGATCAGCTCGTTCGATCATGGGGCGGCGTAGGCTGACCACAATAAACTGGGCTTGCTGGGACTGTTGCCACACCATCGCAGCAAGCTTTTCAACGTTGGCCCCATCCAGAAACATATCGACTTCATCAAAGGCGTAGAAGCAGGAGGGGCGATAGCGTTGGAGGGCAAAGATAAAACTCAGGGCTGTGAGGGATTTTTCTCCCCCTGACATGGAGTTGAGCCGTTTTACAGGCTTGCCCTTGGGGTGAGCTACTAAGGTGAGTCCACCAGCCAAAGGATCCTCCCGATTCTCCAGCTCTAAATGACCATCCCCGTCGGAGAGTTGCGCAAAGATCGTCCGAAAATGCTGATCAACGGTCTCAAACGCTTCCATAAACGCTTGTCGGCGCAAGGTTGCAAAGTTCTCGATTCTAAGCAAGAGCTCAGTCCGCTCTTCATTCAGGGTTGCCAATTTCTGGGTCAGATCCTGTAAACGCTCCTGAGTTTGCTCGTACTCCGTGATCGCCAGCATATTGACAGGTTCTAGCGCTTTGATCTTGTCCTCGGTTCGACGGCGACGGCGTTGGAGATCGTCTAGGGTCATCTGGTCCGGAACTTCCGGCATGGGATCTGGGAGCTGGGCTTGGGTGGATTGGATCTGTTCATTCAACTGAGCTAGTAGGGCTTCCTTCTCTTGCTGTTGGGTGAAGGCGTTGTGACATTCCCACTCCAGTCGTTGCAGATTTTGTTGCTGGGTCCGAACTTGAAATTCTTGTTGATCCCGTTCTTGTCGGAGGCTAGCGAGACGGGCTTCGGCAGCCGTGATCTGAGTTTGCAGTTCAGCCATTTGCTGGTTGAGTTGCTCGATCTGCTCCTGCTGTTGCCGGATTTGATCCTGACGCTGGGTGAGGCGATCCTGCTGTTCGTGTTGACGCTCCTGTTGTTGCTGGTGTTTGGCCCGGTTCAGTTCCTGCTGAGTGATCAAACCCTGACCTTGTCGATCGAGCTCGCGGAGGCTGGTTTCGATCTCGGTGAGGGCGGCTTCCTGGTGTTGAACGGTGTCCTGGATCTGTTGCCAATGCTGATTGACGGGGGATTCTTCAAGTTGGCCAAGCTTGGTAGTCAGATCCGCGATCCGGTTGCTGAGGGGTTCCAGTTCGGCTTCGATCTCAATTAGGCGATCTTGGATCTGTTGGTGTTCTGAGCTTTGTTGAGTAGCAAGCTGTTGGAGTTGATCTAGACGAGCTTGACGGGTGTTGACTTCGGTTTGTTGCCGATCAAAACGTTGTTGGGCTTCTAGGGCGGTGCGACGGGCGGCGATCATGGCCTCGGTGAGCTCCTTCTCGCGGGTTTGAGCGGCTTGGATCCGAGGGACCAGAGTGTGGAGCAGATCTTCAATATCTTGGAGGCGTTGCTTGAGACTGTCGGCTTCAGCGGACTCGGTGGCTCCGAAGTGAAGACTGGATCGGTTCTCAGGACTGCCGCCGGACATGGCTCCAGAGGTTTCCAATAATTCACCCTCTAACGTGACCATGCGATAACGACCGATCTGAGCTTTAGCTTGATCAAGGGATTCAAACACAACCGTCTGGCCAAAGACAAACCCAAAGACATCGCAGAACCGATCTTCAAACTGCACCAGTCGGAGGGCGTAATCAACCGCACCTGGAGCGTTCATTGGACCTGGGGGACGGATCGGTTTTAACGTGTTTAAGGGCAGAAATGTGGCCCGTCCAGCTTTTTCGCGTTTCAAGAGATTGATCGCAACGGTAGCGACTTCTTCATCTTCAACGACAATGTGATTAAGACGGCTGCCTGCAGCGATCTCTAAAGCCAGTTGATAGCGGGGATCGACTTGACCTAATTGAGCAACTAGACCGCAGACTCCCATCAGATTGGTGGAGAGGATCAACTGAGCGGCACGGGATCCTTGGGTATCTTGAAGGACTTGGCGACGGGTTTCGAGTTTGTCGAGCTGGCGTTGTTTGCTGTGCAGTTCCGCTTGAAGGCGTTGAGAGGTGGCTTGATCGATCTCTAGCTGGGCCTGGAGTTGGCTGAGTTCCGTGGCTAGGGACTGGGCGTGAGTTTCGGCTTCGGTGACTGCTGTTTGCAAATCCTGGAGGGAATCAGTGGCATCAGGGGATCCGGATTGAAGGTGATCCCGTTCCTGCTGGCTTTCGCGCTCTTGTCGCTCTAGTTGGTGCAGGCGTTCGGTTAAACGGATCTGTTCTTGTTGTAGGGGATCGAAGGCTTCGCGGGTTTCTGATAGTTGGCGGGTGAGATAGCGCTGTTGTTTGACCCAGGCATCAGACGATTGGGCTAGGGTTTGAAGTTGGGATCGACTGGTGGCTAGAGCTGATTGCTGCTGTTGCTGTTTGGCTTGGGACGACTCGATTTGCTTTTGCAGGTTCTGTTGCTGTTGTTCTAGTTTGATCAACTCCTGATCCAATTGCTGTTGCTGTTGTTGAGCCTGTTGGATCGTTTGCTCTGCCTGTTGACATTCCTGTTCCCAGCTTTGAATCTGGTTTTGCCATTGCTGGAGTTGCGCTTGCTGGGTTGCGGCTTGGGTTTGCATCTGCAGATATTCATCCTCGCCTAGAGCATGGATCCGGGTCTGGATCTCCTTCAGGGCAGCTTCAGCAGCAGTGAGTTCCGTCCGCAGGGTTTGGATTTGCTCCTGGGTTTGAGTCTGTTGTTGAACAAATTCTGCGATCTTGGTTCGAGCGTCTTGAATTTGCTTATTCAAATGCCGCCACGTGAGGACGATCTGCCAGAGATCAAAATTATTGAGTTCATCCCGCAGGTGTTGGTACCGTTTAGCTTTTTCACATTCTTGCAAGAGGCGCTCGCTGTTAGCTTGCAGTTCTTGCTCGATCAGCCGAAACCGATCGATCTGTTCTCGCACGGCTTCCAGCTTGGTGTTGGCTTGAGTAATCTTGCGATCAAATGTGGCCACTCCAGCTAATTCGTCAATGATCTGGCGGCGTTCTTTGGCATTCATCGAAATAATACTGGTGACATCCCCCTGTAAGACCACGTTGTAGCCGTTGGGGTAGACGCGCATGGTTTCTAGTTGCTCATGCAGTTCTGCTAGGGTGCAGGGGACATCATTAATGTAAAACGTGCTGGTCGTATTCGATTGATCATCTGCTTTGGATCCACGAGTCACCCGCAAGCGGCGTGTCACCTTCCATTCGCTTGCAGATCGCCCGTTTTTGGATCCATTGGCTGAGTTGGTGGTTGCAGCATGGGTCGCTCCATGGGGAGACTCATTCGCGGATCCGTTCGCGGATATGTCCATCGATCCATTCGCGGATCCATTGATAGACCCATTGACCGATTCATCACTGGAGTCGGCCTCTGATTCATCCAGGGGATTAGGATCGCCACTTCCGAGTTCAAATATTACCGAGACTGAGGTTTCGACTCGCTTGTTGCCCCGCTCCAGGCTGCCAGAATGGACAAGATCCAGGAGTTTTTCGGCTCGCATCCCCCGTGATGACGACAGCCCTAGAGCAAAGAGCAGGGCATCCAGGATATTCGATTTGCCGGAGCCATTCGGACCAGAGACCACGGTAAACCCCGGCAGCAACGGGATGGTTGTCGTACTGCCAAAGGATTTGAAGCGGGTTAACTCTAGCTGCTTGACATACATACCAAACACAGCGGCGAAACGCTTAAGCTTAACGGTAGCACGGGTCTTTTCGAGAGGCTCTAAGATCGTTGCCTCAACCATGATTCATCTCGATCCCAGCGTCTGAATCAGTCTGCCGTTTATGCACCGTCTGAGAATATTCTTACTCTCGTTTTAATCGTGGCTAACAGCTGCCTTGATTTGACTCACCATGAGCTCAGATTGATTCGATCTAATAAAACCACTAGAGAGCAAGCAATCGATGGATAACTGCAGAGAGTATTTTAGTAGTCGATTGGGTTAATGACTGCTGATGTGCTGAAGAAAAGTATCTAAATCAGCATACAGCAAAGCTTCTCGGCGGAGAGAAAGAAGTTGCTTCTCAGACTGAGCTTGTAGCTGTTCTCTCAGTTCACTTGGGATAGAACCAAAGCGGATTTCTATAGCGTTGAGTAAAGCGGTCAAAAACGCCTGTTGCCGACCCCTCTGCTCTATTTCCTTCTCCCACTCCAGGTACACCTGCGACAAAGCCATAGCTAGACTCTCCTCTTCCAGATCCCATTCTCCACGTGTCTCAATCGTAGCCTTCCCATTTACCAGCAACTGCAGGGCTTGAGTACGGTGCAGAAGATCGCCCTTGGGTAAGCACATACCTCCTCAATAGCCCTCTGGCGGTATTTCCCCTTTGTGTGACAAGACTATCAAAAGGAGTCCGGGACATAGGCTGGGTTTAGAGAAAATGATACAGACTTCTGCTTTGCCATCCGCTCACTCCGATCTCCAATGAACTTGCTCTCCCCTCTGGTCACGACCTTAGGATCAGCTCTATTCTATTGGATACGATTTCAGATCTGGCCTATCGAACCCCTTTACGGCAAAGGGCTCAAGCCCTATCAACGCAAGCAACTGCAGCGACTCTATCAACTGCGGCTGCCTCAAGATCGCTTGGTCACCCTCGAATTTGCTCAACGTCTGGGACTGATCAGCCAGGAACTGGGACGTCAGCCGATCAGCGTCTTTGTCAACCGGCGTGGCCAGGTGATCCGAGTGGGCATGGGCAACCCCTTTGAAACCCAGATCCCAGCTTTAGAGCTCCCTCGTCAAGGGGCTGAGCGTCTGTCTGGGATCCGCTGCATTACGGCTCAAACCCATCCCGGCGGTCCCGGCCAAAAAGATCTCACCGCGATGGCTCTCCAACGGCTGGATGCTCTCGTCCTCCTGAATGTCTCGAAATCGACTGGCTTCAAGCGCCGAGGGGGGGCCGCTACAGGATTCATCGATCAAGCCTATCTAGCCCACCTAGTTCCCGATCCAGAGGTGCGCTGGTTCGTTTCTGATCCCCTCGATCTGAGTGAAGTGGTGGAGCAGGATCTGCCTGAACTCGTCAACAACTTAGAGAGCGAGTTTCGCCGTAGTATTAAAGCTCGTCAAGTTAACCCCGATCAAGATCGAACCATCCTCGTGGGCCTGCAGGAACCGCACCAAAACCATCAAGATCTGATCGATAGCTTGGAGGAACTACAACGGCTAGTTGAGACAGCAGGTGGACAAGTATTACATACCCTTTGGCAACGACGCGAAGGCCCCAGTTCATCCACCTTGATCGGATCTGGAAAAGTCCAAGAGCTCGCCCTCAAAGTTCAAGATCTGGCAGCCAACATGGTTGTGTTCGATCGGGAGCTGTCGCCCAGTCAGGTGCGGATCTTAGAAGAACACGTTGGCGTTCGAGTGGTGGATCGGAGTGAAGTGATCCTGGATATTTTTGCCCAGCGTGCCCGAACTCGTGCTGGTAAACTCCAGGTTGAACTGGCTCAGCTGGAATATCTGCTTCCCCGCTTGGCTGGTCGAGGTCGAACTATGTCCCGTCTAGGCGGTGGGATCGGAACACGGGGACCTGGGGAAACCCAGTTAGAAATGGAACGGCGGGCGATCCAACGACGGATTAGCAAACTACGCCAACAGGTTCAAGATCTACGAGCTCATCGCCACCGCCTCCGCCACCGCCGCGAACAAAATGAGATCCCAGTAGTTGCGATTGTGGGCTACACCAACGCAGGCAAATCCACCTTACTTAATGCCCTCACCCAGTCTGATGTCTACGCAGCTGATCAACTCTTCGCCACCTTGGATCCCACCACCCGCCGCCTGGACATTGGTGATGGCCGATCCCTGCTCCTCACAGACACCGTCGGATTCTTGACTGAGCTCCCCTCTCAACTCGTGGATGCCTTTCAAGCCACCCTCGAAGAGATCACCGAAGCGGATGCTGTTCTGCATGTGGTCGATCTTTCCCATCCGAATTGGGAGCACCAGATCGAAGCGGTCAACAAACTACTAGACGAAATGCCCTTAGCCACAGGTCCACGCCAGCTCGTCTTCAACAAGAT
>CAZONZ010000235.1:0-6655 GCA_964581005.1 uncultured bacterium | reverse complement strand
TTACCGTTATTTTGATCAAACGAGTGAATGGGATCCCTCACTACCGCTACCTCAGCAACGGCACTCAAGCCCAAACCTTTCAACCCTGGAGCGCCTCAAAATTTATGGCTGTGGCCAATGCTGCCAGCACGATCCGGATCCAGTCCAATTATCAAGTTAGTTTACTAGCCTCCGTGGATGGATTTGCGCTAGGCGATCTGATCACAAGCTTGCATCAATATAGCTATCAACCTTACTCCTCCAATCGGATCGGTCGCTATTTTCAAACGATCGGGGGGCCAGAACAAGCCAATAACTTGATCCATGATCAATGGCTACAGCGTCCAGAAGTAGAATCCTTTGGTGGGGGGTATGGGGAGGCTGATGCTCCATTGAGTTATCAGTTGATCGATCCCAGTGGCACCCAGCTTTTGCTCCAACCACCCGGAGGTCAGATCTTACCCAATCATCTTTCCAGCTTTACCTTAGCTGAGTTTTTGAAACGCTTGGTGATGCATCGAGAGGATCCCCACACGCGCTTGCCAGGGATCCAATGGAGTGATCTCAAAATTTTGTTTTATGGTGCTCCCCCTCACGAGATCTCTGGAATGGGGGACTCTGAACTTGGGTTTGCAGGATCTGGTGATACAGATGCAGAGGATCCGGAGCGAGGGAATCTTGAGAAACACGAGGATCCATTTCCAGACGTTGTTCCGGTAGGGTGGGGAGGAATGGCTGCGGATCTATCTCTGTATTTGCAGACCCATGAGATGGACGATCTGGAGGCTCGCAGTCAAGGACAGTGGCTGACCTTCTCCAAGATGGGGTTTGGCAAAGGATCCTTTGTGAGTGTGGGCTATGCCTGTTTTCCCTGGTTAGACTCCCAGCAGCGCCCGATCCCTGGAGCCGGTCGGGAATTTGTGATTGCAGCCCAGCTTGCACAAGGCGGATCCTCCTGGCGTGAGCGAGATCGGTTGTTTGCCCAGTACCATCGTATGGTGATCCATAAGATCTTGACGGGAGAAGTCTTGTAGGGTGGTCAACATAAGGTTGGCTTGATCAAGGGCGAGCAAATCGTGCTTTCCGCATGAGCCTTGATCCTCAGAAAAGGCAGAAAGGGCGTTACCATATGGTGTGTCGAGTTTGGAAGAGGATAACTCACTTGGGGTGGTATGTCAGAGCAATTCGAGGAGCGATCACCGTTGAGGATAATACTGAGGACGCGATCACAGAGGCTGTCCAGGAGCTGTTGGACTCGATCGAAACGGCCAATCCAACGCTGGCCCCTACCGATCTGGTGAGTGTGATCTTTTCGGTCACTCCCGATCTGGATGCGATCTTTCCGGCGAAGGTGGCGCGGCAGCGTCAGGGTTGGAATCAGGTGCCTTTACTGGATGTGCAACACATGGCGGCGCGTCAAGGGTTACCCCGCTGCATTCGAGTGTTGATCCAGTTCAATACCCCGTTGCTCCAGAAAGAGATTCACCACATCTACCGACGCGAGGCCCAACAGCTGCGTCAAGATCTTGTCGTGTCTCCAGATCTGCAGCAACGATAGAACAACTCAGCCCGTTCCTGCTCAACCCTCTCTCGCTCAAACCCTCGCTCAAACCCTCGCTCAAACAAGAATCGAGATCAGAATCCTCGAACCTTAGCCGCAGATCCCCAAACCTACGCAAGATCGCTGGCCAAAATCCGACTTGTAAGGGATTCCAAGGGTAGGGAGTACGTGATTTCCTAAGATCAGAGCCCTTTTCCGTGAGATTTCCCATGCCACTGACTCTGATCGACTACCGCATCTATCGACTGGCCCGTCTGCTGGGTGAAACCCTCACTCTAGGGGAACTGAAGCAGATCCGAGTTGGACGCACAGTTGCCACTGGGATCGAGATCACTGAATTGAATCTTTGCGAAGAAAACCGAGTAGTGCCTTTATCCATGACCGATCGAGAAGCAGTCGAAGCCATACCGTAAGCTAGTCAATGATTGATGCAGTGTCACGACAAACTCAGATGAACGATCCTGAGCCTTGAAGAAGGTTTTGTTTCCCAACAGGGCTCTTTCCAGGGGATCAAAACATTTTTAATGGATCCTATTTCCAGCTTTATCGTCTAGCCGAGCGCACCAGGGAATATCCTTAAGCTTGGATGGCGGGATGAACCTTGAACTGTGATCATGAAAAAAGGGAGAGCAGATGATCTGTCTCCCTCAGGGGTGGATCGACAGAGTTGGATCGAGTCGATCGGGGTGTGGGACGGGTTGCGTCCAGACGGATGAGCCGGGACGACTGACCACCTTAGACTGAGGACTTGCGGCGGTTACGGCGCACTGCAACAGCTTTGCGTTTCCGCTTTTCTAAGGCCGTCTCAAAGTGGCGGTGATTGCGGAGATCTCGCAGGATCCCAGCTTTGGAAACCTGCCGCTTAAATCGGCGCAGTGCGGATTCGATGCCTTCGTTTTCGCCCACAGTAACCTGGGTCATTCGGATCATTCCTCCATGGATTTAATGGGATAGATAGTCACAAACAGGTGTTCAGTTGTGCTCAAAGGGTGGGATCAGTAGTCCTGAAGCTTGGCCCTTGGGTAAGGCATGCTCCAACAGACCCACTTGGATTTTCTAGTTTAACCGATCTCTCCTGGATCCTCAGTAGTGTGAACCACACGTTGGATCCATCCGCAGCCTCACATCTCCATGTCCCGAATCGTCTTGGATAGAAACCTATTGACAGACAGTCTCAGCCACAGACTATACTTCCTGATAGGTTTCACCTCAATCGCAGTACTCCACACCATTTGGGCACCTTGATCAATGGTTAGAAAACTCCATATTGGCGCAGAGTTTGGATCAGAAGGCTGGGAAGTTTTGAATATCACTCCTGCACCTCATGTCGATCATGTCTGTAATGCGAATGATTTATCTCAATTTCGTGATCGTACCTTTGCTCAGATCTATGCTTCACATGTATTGGAACATTTTGACTATATGAATGCTTTGCACATTGTTCTTAGGGAATGGCTTCGTGTTCTAGAGCCTGGTGGCAAGCTTTATGTGAGTGTGCCAGATCTTGATACGCTTGCTGGCTTAGTAATTGACAAAGATCGGCTGACAGTGGAAGAACGATATTTCGTCATGCGCATGATCTTTGGTGGTCATATGGATGAACATGACTTTCACCTTGTTGGATTGAATGAAGAGTTTCTCTCAGTCTTTTTGCGGCAATCTGGATATGTCAATGTTAGGCGAGTTAAGGAATTTGGTTTGTTTGAGGATACCAGCTCTCTACTCTACAAGGGAATCCTCATTAGCCTGAACATGATCGCCGAGAAGGCTGAGTGACTCCGACAAAGGCAAGATCGTTGGGCCATGCCTCAGCTTAAAACGGATCGCAAAATTCTTAAGAAGCTCTTAAACAGGACTGGCTGGGGAAAACCACAGCAACAGGCACCCAATCAGCCATTTCTCTCCCCTAATTGAGATCTTGAGTTCGTCAAGGTTTGATATCCTAGCGTGGGCTGTTTCTTTGCAAACACATTTTATCCTCACGTTCCCAGAGGATCACAAGGCAGGGTGACTGAACAATGCAGGCCAACACTGTTTACCTCAAAGAGAGTCCCAACATGACCGAGACCATCCTGGTGGTCGAAGATGAGGATCTGATCCGCGAAACTGTCGTGCTGGCCCTAGACGAGCAAGGGTATCACGTTTTGCAATCCGCCGATGGACGCCAAGCCCTAGAGATCGTCAACGGTTCGGAGCGCGTCGATCTGCTCATTCTCGATCTGATGCTGCCTAGCTTGAACGGGCTGGATCTATGCCGGATTTTGCGGCGGGAGGGCAATACCGTGCCGATCTTGATGCTGACGGCGAAAAGTAGTGAAACCGATCGGGTGGTTGGGTTGGAATTGGGGGCCGATGATTACCTCACCAAACCGTTTGGGATGCGGGAGTTGATCGCACGCTGTCGTTCAGTCCTCCGGCGGCAGCAACAGGCTCAAGTTCCCGATGCAGCTGTCCTCCGGCATGGCGATATCTGGATGTATCCTCAGGAATGTCGGGTTTTGGTGCGCGGGATCGAAGTGAGCTTCTCGCCCAAGGAATTTCGGTTGCTGGAGCTGTTTATGCGTCATCCCCGCCGTGTCTGGACCCGTGAGCAGCTGCTGGAAAAGATCTGGGGCTCGGACTTTATGGGCGATAGCAAAACCGTTGATGTTCACATTCGCTGGTTGCGGGAAAAACTAGAACTCGATCCCAGTACCCCTGAGTACTTAGTCACGGTCCGGGGCTTTGGGTATCGCTTCGGCTGATCCTGGAGACAAGACAAGATCACGTTCAGATTCTAGCGGACTCTATGTCCTTGAAATCCTGTAGATTTTGCGGAAGGCCGGAGAAAGAAGCGAGACTCTAGGAACATTGAGGATGATCTTGTACAATTCAGGATCATCTAGGGTATCGACCACCTTGGGGAGCATTGTTGGTGTTGTACCCATTCCAACGAACCCTCATGAGTTTAGAGATGTCCTGAATCGTTCGTCCATCCATCCCTGCAGGCGTTGCAACCAATGCTGGCTAAACTTGAGATCCGAATGGGTAGCCGCCCGATCGAAACCTTCTCGATCCAAAGCCAGAGCACTACGATCGGCAGTGCCCCTGATAATGTATTGGTGCTACAACAAGCTGGAATTGCTCCCTACCAGGCCCAAATTGTTCGGATGCCGCAGGGCTATCACCTCATCGATCGGGGTGCTGCCTATCCAACGTATCTCAACCGTCGAACCCTATCCCCTAATCAACCCTGCCTCCTCCAGAACGGTGATCTGATCCATCTCAGCAATATTGAACTGAAGGTCACTCTTGAGGGTGCACCAGTAGATCAACTCCCTTCAACTCGGCCCTCAATTCCGTCTGAAGTCTCTCGATCTCATCTGCCCTCACGATCCTCTCGCAGTGACGCGACAACGGCGAGCCTCCCCACCCCCGACCCTTTCCAGATCCCAACTTCGACGGAAACTGAACCCGAAGAAAAAGCCCCCACGGTTCAACCTGCCCCAGCTGCTTCATTGCCCTATTCCCCTGAATCCAACCCAGTCCCTTATGAAGAAACGATCCAATTCAAACGCCACAGGGCTTTGCTCCGGATCGTGATCGACAACACCCCCCCTCAAGATGTGCCCTTGATTGGGGATCGTTTGCTCTTGGGGCGATTGGCGACCAACGATATTCAAATCGACAGCCCTTTTGTCTCCTCGGTCCACGCAGAGATCCGCCAAACGGAAGCAGGCTATGAAATCTTTGATCGAGGGGGGCGCAACCCAATCCGATTCCGAGGCCAACCGATCCAACAGAA
This sequence comes from uncultured bacterium, assembly GCA_964581005.1. Taxonomy (GTDB): domain Bacteria; phylum Cyanobacteriota; class Cyanobacteriia; order Thermostichales; family Thermostichaceae; genus CAZONZ01. Next base: position 1,331 of record CAZONZ010000235.1, on the reverse strand, counting down.
ACAGCTCAAAGATGGGGACTCCCTGTTTATTGGACCTGTGCGGTTGACCTACATTGCCTCGCCGCTGGCCAGTGAACCTGCTGTGATGCAAGTCCTGACCTTTGGCGATCGCAATCACCTCAACATGGGTCGAGATTCGAATAACGATGTTGTCATTGAACATCCAACCGTCTCCCTTCAGCACGCCTGCATTATTCGGCACCATCGAGATTATTTCATTACCGATCTCAACTCCACCAATGGCACCTTTGTTGCAGGCCGTCAGGTTAACGGGCGACGTGCCTTGATCCCAGGAGACACGATCCGGATCGGTCCCTGTCGCATCCTCTTCACAGTCAATGGAGATCTGATCCCCCAAAACGAGGCTGGGAATCTGCGGCTCGATGCTCAGCACATCAGTAAAACGATCGGCTCCAATATCACTCTGCTCGATCACATTTCCATCTCGATCGAACCCCGCGAATTTGTGGCTATTGTTGGAGCTAGCGGTACAGGGAAATCGACCTTATTGAATGCCCTGAGTGGATTCCGATCAGCAACCCAGGGACGAGTCTGGGTGAACGGCCTCGATCTCTACGAAAACTTCAATGCTTACCGAGCTGAACTCGGCTATGTTCCCCAGGCTGATACTATTCACCTGGATCTTACCGTAGCTCAAGCTCTTGAATTTGCGGCTCGTCTGCGAATGCCTACGGACACACTTCCTGAGCAGCGCCAACAGCGGATCCAAGACATCTTAGAAGAACTCGATCTCTCAACCCAGATCCAGAGTCCTGTTCGGGATCTGAGTGGGGGACAACGGAAACGAGTTTCAATGGGGGTCGAACTGATCACCCAACCTGGCCTGTTGTTTCTAGACGAAGCCACGTCAGGACTGGATCCTGGCACGGAAACCCAAATGATGCGGCTATTGCGTAAACTGGCGGATCAGGGTCGCACCGTTGTCCTGGTCACTCATGCGACTAAAAACGTGATGATGTGTGATCAAGTTGCCTTTCTAGCCAGGGGGGGACGCTTAGCGTACTACGGTCCACCCGAACATGCCCTCACTTACTTTGATGTGGAAACCTTTGACGAGATCTACACCAAGCTTGACGTCGAGGCGCTGCGTCGCGTCGCCGCCCCCGTGGGGGAGGAGGCCGTATGACTCGACTACGACCATCCTTCCACAGCTCTGTGGCGAGTGAGATCGAGCGTTTCCTTGAGCACAAGCGAGCCCTCGGCCGGCGCTACGAAAACGAGGAGTACGCCTTGCGTCTGTTCGACCGCTACCTCGTCGAGCGTGGCACGGTGCGTGCGCCGATGGCTGAGGTGATCGAGAGCTTCCTGGC
>CAZONZ010000234.1:0-6732 GCA_964581005.1 uncultured bacterium | reverse complement strand
TTCAGAGAAAGCCGCCCTAAAAGGGGGGGGCTTGTATCCCATTATTTTTGGTCATCGTCCCCATCGTGGATCCAAGCCGTACTGATGAATCTGTGGCGAACAGCACGGGATTTTGATCCAAGCTAACCGTCGCTGTGAATACTGCCAAGCCCCTGAAGTAGACTGAGGGTTGATTCCCTTTGGGCTCTGCTTCTATCGTCTCGATCTCATTTCCGACTCATGAAAGCGTATGAATTTCAAAGCTATCTCTCACCTGATGGAACTCTAAAAATTCCCGAACCGATCCGACACCGTTTATCGTCGCAACGAGCCTTCCGAGTGCTCATCTTGATCGACGAAGACCACGATGCCTATCTCTCCCATCCCAGCCATGCTCAAGTTTGGCCCGATCAGGCCGATCCCTTCCTGGATGGCTACCCCCAACCTGACATCCCTTACGATGGGATCTAGCTCACAGGTTCGGATCGTTGTGGATCTGATCAATGATGAAGAAGTGGTTCAGTTGATGCCCTCTCATGCAGAATCGCCCCAAGATCATTGTGTTAGATGACGACCCGACCGGATCTCAAACGGTGCATAGTTGTTTGTTGCTGACCCGTTGGGATCGAGAGACCTTAACGCTGGGATTACAGGATGATGCCCCGATTGTCTTTATCTTGACCAATACCAGAGCCTGCAATCCCGAAACGGCTGCTCGGATTACCCGCGAGGTTTGTCAGCAGCTCAAACAGGTCCTAGACGAGCTCACGATCCAGGATTTCGTCCTGGTAAGTCGATCAGACTCAACGTTGCGGGGCCATTATCCGATCGAAACCGATGTGATCGCCGCCGAGTTAGGTCCATTTGACGCCCACTTTTTAGTCCCTGCCTTTTTTGAGGGAGGACGCTTCACACGAGATAGTGTTCATTACCTCCGGGTCCAGGGTGAACTCGTGCCCGTGCATGAAACGGAATTTGCCCGTGATTCGGTGTTCGCCTACCATCACAGCTATCTGCCGGATTATGTTGCAGAAAAAACCCAGGGCCGGATCCGAGCCGATCAGGTTGAATGCTTTAGGCTAGCTGATCTACGAGCTGGAACTCAGGAGCGTTTACAGGAATTGAAGGGAAATGTCTGTGTTGCAGTGGATGGTGAAGTTCAAGCCGATCTCGATCAGTTTGCAGCCGATCTGCTCACTGTTGCAGCCACAGGTAAGCGATTCCTGTTTCGGAGTGCAGCCAGTATTCTTACCGCCCTTGCCGCTTTACCCCCTCAACCCGTCGCAGCGGAAAACATGGATCAATACGTGCGCGGATCCCAACCCGGTGCTGTGATTGTTGGATCTCACGTCCGCAAGACCACGGAACAGTTGCAATATCTGCTGCAGGAACCTGATGTTGCCGGGATCGAGGTCAATATTCAGCAATTGCTCCACGATCCAGTCTCAGAAATGCAGACCGGATCTCAGCACCAAGCTCTGCTGCAGTCAGTGGTTGAGCAAGCCTGTACCGCCCACGCCAACGGCAAGACTCCAGTGATCTATAGCAGTCGGGAGGAGCTCACCTTTGCTGACATTCAAACCCGTTTAGCCTTTGGTCAAGCCGTTTCGCAGTTACTGATGGAAATTGAGCAAGGACTGCCCCCGACAATTGGCTTTTTGATCAGTAAGGGAGGGATCACCTCAAATGACACACTCAGCATTGGGTTGGGACTGGCTGCCGTTCGTCTCCTGGGCCAGATTGCTCCAGGGTGCTCCGTGGTGATCACGCCTCCCGATCATGATCGGTTCCCGAACTTACCTGTGGTGCTCTTCCCTGGCAATGTCGGCGATGCAGACACCCTGGCTCAGGTTTACCGCCGCTTTCGAGGATCGGATCGGGGATCGGAATTCAGCCAGCCTCAGAAGTTGGTTACAAAACTTGACATCTCTTAACAAAGCAGTCATAGTGGTGATATCACCTGAACCGGAGGATTACACCATGACTTCCCAACAAGAGCCCAAGTTTGGCTTCACCACCTTTGCTGAGACCTGGAATGGCCGTTTGGCAATGCTTGGCTTCGTGATCGGCGTTGCTACTGAGTTCCTGACTGGCCAAGGCATCCTTTCTCAGATCGGCCTGATGTAAGCCTCTGAATACGATGGATTCTGTTGAATCTGCACTTATGTCTAAAAAACCTTGATCTGAGTTGCTCCAAAGCTTGGGCAATGGACAGGTTAAGGAGAGAGAATCATCCAATTCCAAGCACGTTTTTGATCCTGGGATCAGCGGCCTTCTTAGCCTTGGCTAGAGGTTCAACTCCCAGGATTTTTCTATATTGAACTTGGCTAGACTCTCTTTAACCTAAGACTCCAATAATAACTATGCTTCTTCTGGCAGCTGAGCAAGAAACGTTTCGATCGCAGCCAGTTGGATCTGGGTTGACTTGAGCAAAGATTCCCCTCCCTCTAGATCCCCTTGGGCTGCCTTGGTTTCCAACATCAACATATTGACCTGAATCTGATCTGCTCCCACGTTTCCACTCGATCCTTTCAAACGGTGGGCCAAATATCGAAGTTGGTTTGCATCCTGATCCTGAAGCGCTTGCTCGATCTCCTGCAGTTGGGTGGCTGTATCTTCCAAAAAAGCCTCCAAGATCATCCGCTCAAAGGTTGGATCCCCACCTGAAGATTGCTGCAGCTGATCGAGATTAATCGGAGAAGGGCTAGAGTCAGGATCACGATCAGAAGACAAGGAATGAGGCTGAGTAGGAAGAGACATGAGAAAGTAGAAAAATGTGGACCGATCAGAAACCTAGATCTAGGGTAGCGAACTGAGGCCACTTCAGCATGGTTAACCTCTTTCTTCCATCCAGCTATGACCGATCCAGCCCCATCTCCCCAACGTGATTACCTTGAAACTCACCTGCATCAGATTGCTCAGGAACGAGACCCCTACTGGTCTCCTCAAAACCATGGACAGATTCAAGCTTATATCCGCCAGCAGCTCCAGCAATGGGGCCATGTGATCCCCCATGAATTTAATTTTCGAGGTCAGATCCATCAAAACCTGATCTTGAATTTACCCGGACGAGGGTCTTCAACGTTACGAGACCCGATCATGATTGGAGCTCACTACGACGCGGTTCCTGGCACACCGGGAGCGGATGATAATGCGTCGGGGGTAGCAGTATTACTAGAGTTAGCCCGATCCATTGCTGCAGCTCCGGTTCCCCGCCCCATTCAAATCGTCGCGTTTGATCTGGAAGAGTACGGTATGTTAGGGAGCCAAGCCTATGCTGCTGATCTAAAACAACAGGGTCAAAAACTACGGTTAATGATCTCTCTGGAAATGTTGGGCTACCGCGATCCTGCGCCGGGATCCCAGCGTTATCCAGACGGTTTGCAACGCTTCTACCCTGATCAGGGTGATTTCATTGCCTTGATCGGAAACGTATTCACAATCCCGGATCTTATTCGGATGAGTGGGCGGATCAAGCAAGCTGGGGTTGCTTGTGAATGGTTACCTGCAGGACTGCGAGGCGTCATTGTGCCTGCCACCCGACTTAGTGATCATTCTCCCTTTTGGGATCAGGGTTATCGAGCCTTAATGGTCACCGATACAGCCTTTTTACGAAATCCCCACTACCACCAACTTACTGATCGAATTGACACGATTGATCTGGACTTTATGACACACGTTGCTCAAGGTTTGCTCAATGCACTCCAACACTTATGATAGATGTTCATGTCGCTCGAAAATTATCAGGGATCCTACACCAAAAATGAGATCTTAATCCAGATCATATGAGAGTTAGGCTATTCTGCACTGTCCTGAACGATCCTGGCTTGTCTAGTTAACTGGTTGATCCTCTGAGTCCAGTCTTGTGAGTCCTTAGCCGTGCAAGCTGGTCGGTTCATCCAGATCTTTGCTCCGAGTCAAACGGATCGAGCTTCGCCTGATGTTTGAGATCCATGTCCATTGAGATCTAGGCTCGTCGTCTAGCGATCGGTCACTCTAGATCTAGGTCCGAGTCAAGCTTTTGGGTGTTTAGCGGATTTCAGGTTATCAGGCAGGGAAAACATATCATCATGAGTGATGGTACCCGCCAAGTACTCCCTTCTCACCCTATGATTGAGTGGCTCTTCATTCTAGTGTGCTCCTACTCTTGTAACTTTCAGCCATGCAGTCTTACACTAGGGCAGGAGTAGTGCGTTAGCCGAACTTCGCCCTTCGGACTCGCTGGTTACGCTGGTTCGTTAGGCTTCTCATTATGGTATCGGAGATCCTCAAGTAAGATATGGGCAAAACTATGGGAGATCACAATCTCGATCAAGCCACATCTGCGTCATCCTCTAGTTCATTTAGTTCATTGCAAGAAGGAGGGATGTCTGTAGAATCCAGAGAATCTAGAGAATCCAGCTCAACTGATGATGTGAGGCTGGAAACAAGAACTGATAGATCTCATCCTTCCACAATGGCTGTTTCTGACCCGTTAGAGGCGCAGGATCTTGAGACGTCAAGTGAGGCATCAGATGCAACAAAATCCATCTGGCCAGCTCTAATTTTTGTGATGATTGTGATTGCTGGGTTAGTTGGTTGGCGAGCCTACACATTATCTCAAGAGCAATTGGCAGAAGCAGAACGTCAACCGGCCTTGGATGAAGCAGATCCGGGCGTTGTCAGTCTGCCTGTTCGTGTGGTTGAAGCTCAAACCGCGCCGATCCAAGGATGGGTTACCAGTAATGGTCAAGTGCGGGCTATACGTGGAAAGCATCTTCTGTTTGAAGCTAGTGGTGAAGTCACTTACCTCGCTCAGATAGACGGTCGAGATTTACGTGAAGGCGACTTCGTTCAAGCCGGTCAGCTCCTAGCTACTATTGATGATCGAACATACCAGTCGAACATTCGAACCGCTGAATCTGAACTGGTGGTGGCTCAAGAATCTCAAAGTCAGGCAGAAGCAAGACTGGCTCAGGCGCAGGCCAACCTTGCTGCAGCTGAGTCTGATTTACGGCTAGCTGAGGTTGACTACCAGCGGCAACTTTCCCTTTACGATGTCGAGGTGGCTCAATCCAGAGCGAATTTAACAGCGGCTGAGTCTGATTTACAGCTAGCTAGATCTGAGTATAATCGCGGTCGCGAACTTTTCGAAGCTGGAGCTATCTCAGCTAGTGAAGTGGACGTTTATGAGAACCGAGTTAATCAATCTGAATCAGCCGTGGAGGTTGCCCAGCAAAGTCTTGCCAAAGCAGATCAGGTTGCCTCAGGTGAGATCGATACCTATCGTAATCGTGTCGAACAATCGGAAACAAATATCCAGGTCAATCGGCAATCCGTCTTAGCGGCTGAAGATGATGTCCGAACTGCAGCTGCCAGAGTTGATTCGGCCCAGGCGAGTCTAAATAATGCAGAGGTTGCGCTAGAAGATACTCAACTCGTCTCCCCCATTGATGGCATTGTGGCTTTTCTGAATATTCGTGAAGGTGATTACTGGTCTACCCAAAGTATCAGAACTACGGATTACCAGAGTGTCGTCGAGACTGTTCCGATCATTGTGGTGAATCCTGATGAGTTGGAAGTTGTTGTGGAAGTCCCTGCCTTTGAAGGGGCTCGCCTCAAGACCGGGCAAAACGCCTACATTGTTCCTGACGAGCGGATGAGTCAAGCGTCGGTGAGTGGTTTAACGGACGAAACCTTAGTTACTCTGGCGACAGCTGAAGGATCCTTGTTTGCGGTTAATCCTGCAGTCACACCAGGAGGACGAGCGACCGAAGTGCGAATTCGCATCACAGATAATGTCGAAAGTCTACGGGTCGGAGCCCAAGTCTCAGTCTGGATCGAAGCGGAGACGAACCCATCTGCTACTACTATTCCCCTAGGAACGGTTGTCTTTCGAGAGCGGGATCCGTTCATCTTTGTGGTGGATGGCGACACCAATACGGTGGAGCAGCGGCCCATTCGGCAAGGTATTGAAGGACTTGGATCCATTGAGATTAGCTCTGGTGTCAGTCCAGGCGAACTCGTTGTCACAGAAGGGCGTAACCGATTGGTTGATGGTGCCCCAATTGAAATTATAGGCCAGTCAACCCCCTAATATTTTACGCCTCAGTTCAGTACTACAGACTTGATTTAGGAAAGCACGATGACCACAACCGAACGCCCTGATCAGCTTGAATTTTCCTATCCACCCATGCCCTCAGAGCTTCAGCCGAAGCCGATCCAAGTACACCCCCTGGTGGCGTTTTTTTTTACTAAGCAAATTTTGGGGATCCTACTAACATTTTTGCTGGTGATGGGGGGATTGATGGGTTACCTGAGCATGGTGAAGGAATCGGATCCTGATATCAAGATTGCTCAAGCTGTGATTACAACAGAGTGGCCTGGCACGGATGCTGAAACGATTGAGACTCAAGTTACGAATGAGCTAGAAGAGCAAATTAAGTCAGTTCAGGGGTTGAAAAGTGTCAAGAGTGCTACGTTTAACTCCTTTTCAATTGTTGATGTTGAGTTTAGAGCAGAAGCCCCCGTCTCTGAATCAATTCAGCTATTGCGTGGCAAAGTAGACGATGCAGAGCCTGATTTACCAGCCGAATCGGAGGGCCGTCAACAACCTGAGTTTGAACAGGTCTCCCCACAGGACCAACCCATTCTAACGTTAGCTTTATCAGGGAATAACCTTAACCCAGCTGTGCTTAGTCGGGCTGCGCTTGAACTTCAAGATTTGCTCGAATCCATTAGCAATGTCAGAGAAGTCAATCTAGCTGGTGATCG
>CAZONZ010000233.1:3089-6756 GCA_964581005.1 uncultured bacterium | reverse complement strand
ACCATTCTTGACAACGTGGTCAGATCCACAGGTTGGGCAATTCAGCATAGGAAAATGGGAAGATAAGCTAGTAAGAAAGTTTTAGCTATTATACTATCCTTTCCTTTGGAAGACTACCTACCTAACGGTGTGCTAACTCCCACCCTCCTCCAAATTGTCGGCGGCGAAAGGCAGGTTTCAACTCACTGGGTGCTTCGGCTGTTAGCAACGAGCAAGGATCAAACCATAGGGTAGTCTGGATCCATGCCTGAATAGGAGGAAGCTCACCTTGGAAGTCAGGATGATCTGGACAACGCTGATGCCACAGTCCCCACCGAGAAGGCATTTCGGCAAAGCAAATGATCTCTTTGACCCCACCATTACAATCGCAACTGATCACGAAGATCGATCCTGGAAGATCGTGAGCTTCATCCTTAACTTGGATCACAAGATCGTGATGAAATTCTCCTTGAGGCCAATAGTGCTGGATTTCGTAGTCTTTGGCTGCTGAAAGAGCGTCCAGAAACGATCCAAGTGAGAGCTGGTTAGCGAGATGGTCAAATAGCATCACGGAGAGAGGATCCAAACCCCACTAAAGCAGATTACCTTGCCGAGAGCTTCAAGTGTGTGTAGATCCTTACGTCAACACAAAAAACTCCGGAGGCCAGAAGACCTACGGAGATGTAAGGCAGAAAGTCTAGAGTTTACACAGGGTTCGAGGAACCTACTTAAGCTATATGCCTTTAGGATAGCTGTTTGGATCTCGATCCCCTATGGGGTTAAGCGTCAAAATACAGCGCAAACTCGTAGGGGTGAGGGCGCAAACGCATCGGATTGATCTCATTGTCGATCTTGTACTCGATCCAGGTTTCAACCAGATCCTCGGTGAAAACACCACTGGTGGTTAGGAAGCTGTGATCCTTGCGGAGGTTTTCGAGGGCTTCCAACAGACTGCCGGGAGTGGAGGGGATCTTGGCCAGCTCTTCTGGAGACATGTCGTAAATATCTTGATCCAGAGGCTCGCCAGGGGGGATTTGGTTCTTGATCCCGTCTAAGCCGGCCAGCATCATCGCAGAGAAGGCCAGGTAGGGATTGCAGGTGGCATCGGGGCAACGGAATTCCATCCGCTTGGCTTTGGGATTGGTTCCGGTGACGGGGATGCGGATCGAGGCGGATCGGTTGCCTTGGGAGTAGGCCAAGTTTACAGGGGCCTCAAAGCCTGGAACCAGTCGCTTGTAGGAGTTGGTGGTGGGGTTGGTGAGGGCCAGGAGTGCAGGAGCATGGCGCAGCAAGCCACCGATGTAGCTGAGGGCGAGTTGACTGAGGTTGGCATAGCCATCGCCGTAGAACAGAGGCTGTCCACCCTTCCAGAGGGATTGGTGGGTGTGCATGCCGGTGCCGTTGTCGTTGAAGAGGGGCTTGGGCATGAAGGTCACGGTTTTGCCATGCTTGCGGGCCACATTCTTGATCGCATATTTGTAGGTCATCAAGAAGTCTGCCGCTTGCACCAACGATCCAAATCGGAAGCCTAGCTCAGCTTGTCCGCCGGTGGCTACTTCGTGGTGATGCTTCTCGATCGGCACATTCATCTTGCTCATAGTCAAGAGCATTTCGGTGCGGATGTCCTGGAAGGTGTCGGTGGGTGGGACCGGGAAGTAACCTTCTTTGTAGCGAGGTTTGTAGCCCAAGTTGCCACCTGCTTCTTCACGCCCCGAATTCCAGCGCCCCTCCAGCGAATCAACGTAGTAGTAGCCGCAGTTGTAGGTCTGATCAAAGCGAACATCGTCGAAGATAAAGAATTCGGCTTCCGGACCAAAGAAGGCGGTGTCAGCGATCCCAGTCTCCTTCAGATATTGCTCAGCTTTTTGGGCCAAGCTGCGGGGGCAACGGCTGTAGGGTTCACCCGTGCGAGGCTCTTGGATGCTGCAGATCAGGCTCAGGGTCGGGACTTCACAAAATGGATCCATCCAGGCAGTATTAGGATCCGGCACCATCAGCATGTCCGACTCGTTGATCGCCTTCCAGCCCCGAATACTGGATCCGTCAAAGGCTAAGCCCTCAGTGAACGAGCTTTCCTCGATCATGTCAACATAGTACGAACAGTGCTGCCAGATTCCCGGCAAATCAACAAATTTGAGGTCAACGATCTGGACATCATTGTCCTTGATCATTTTCATCACATCCTGCGGCGTCATTGCCATGCCACGCTCCTTATGCCTGGTGATTGATTAACGTGTTGGCCCATACCTGGTTCCCATACGTGAAATTGGGCAAGCGGAGCCCCAGTCGGGAACTGCCGCTAGCTTGAGAGGGGATGCCAAGGGTTGATAGGCTTCGTAATTGACCAATCGTAAAGAGGGATCCGTCAGATTTTTGTACACAGTGATACAAAACTGGCTGGTGCTGATCGGGATCCGCAGGAACCGCGATCGATCGAGAGGCAACCGCTTCAGGAATCCAGAGACTTAGGGTTGGGTTGGATCTTCGGGGTGGATTTCGGATCGGCCCAGTCCATGGGGGATGTTATGTTTTTCCATAATCTCGATCAGGCGGTGGTAGGACGTTAGGAGGCTACCTCGATTCCACCAGCCTTTGCTATCGTCTTCAACGGTGGGATAAATGAATGTCCCCTCTTTCGGGAGCAAGTGCGGATCGCTGAGACAAGCTTTGGTTTTTTCCCAGTCGGTATCAAAGACAAGTTCAAATGACTGCACAAATGTAGCCACTGCTTCTTCAAATTCTCGAACACCATCCGACAAATGACTCATTCCTGATCCGCTCCTGCACGAGGGTGTGGTAAAGGTGATCAGTCCAGTTGAGGCTGGCTGTCAGCAACCGATCCCACCGAGTAGTGTAGCGGAAGGATCCGATAGTCTGGAGAAAGCGTTTGCCAAAATCAAACTTGGAATTGGTATGAGCTCATCTTCGCACCCATCCGGCCCCTCTGGACGCGATCCGGATCCATCGGGCTTGCCGTTCCAGATTGGCCCTGCTGACCCAGAGGATCTTTCGACCACGCTGTCCGATGCATCTCTAACTCGATCGAGCATGGGGGCACAACCTTCCGATCGACCTGAAGCCAAAGCTGAGGCGGGATTAGCCTCGTTGATCTTGACCCTGGTGGAATTGGTCAGGCAGTTGATGGAAGCTCAGGTGGTGCGGCGAATGGAGGCAGGGCGGCTCAGTGACCATCAGATCGAGCAAGCAGGCCAAAGCTTACAGGCACTCCAAGAGCAGATCCTCAGGATTTGCGAGATTCTCGATATTGATCCAGCCGATCTGAATATCCATCTGGGCGAGTTGGGTAGCTTGTTGCCACCTTCGGGAACCTACTATCCCGGTCAGCCAAGTTCCAACGCCTCGATCCTGGAGTTGCTGGATCGGTTGATTACGACAGGGATTGTGGTGGATGGGGAGATCGATATCGGGTTAGCTGAGTTGGATCTGATCCATGCTCGCTTAAAGCTGGTGCTAACCTCTCAACCTTTACAGCGCTCCCGGTCCATCCGTTCACCGGATCGGCAGGATCCTTTGGCAGAGGATCGAGGGCTTTGAATCATTCTCTATGGAGTCTTCTCCTCCCAATAAAGGAGCGATCGCCTCACGCTTGATCCCTGATCACCATAGAACTAGGCTATTTTCTCGAATGATCATCCTTTGGGGATCGAGACGGTGCTCCCCCTCTACT
>CAZONZ010000233.1:1632-2989 GCA_964581005.1 uncultured bacterium | reverse complement strand
CTACTTGAGGAGCAAAATGTCCCTATTGACGATATCCTAGAAAAGGACATATTATAAGGCTAAAGAAATAAATGTCATACAAGGTCGAGCTAACTCAACCCCTCTCTAAACAGGGTTGGAAGGTAAAAATTCGAGATAAAGAGCGCTTGGAACCTCCTCACGTTACCATTATCTTCCGAAAGAAAGAATGGAGATTTAGCTTACGAGACTCATCTTTTCTGGTCCCTCCAGGTGGATCGATGAAGGATCTGCCACGAGAGATTCAGCAACTACTTGAAGGTGAGTTTCTCGAAATACTTCGTGCTGAATGGGACAAGCTTTATCCAGAAAATCCTATCCGGAGTGAAGATGATGATGAATACACCTTTTATCGTGGATCCTGAGGGAGAGATTCTTGATATATTTACATCAATGAGTCTAAGATTTTTTAGCAGTGAGAATGAAGTTAATCAGGCTCTTGATGAGAAAAGCTCTCCTGATCCCAATCTTTGGATAACGAATGGTTTGGATGCTTATATGTGGGTGGCCAAGGCAGAAACCTCCTACAGGTCCGCTAAAACTAGTTACCCTATGGCTGGGAAAAATCTCTTGTTAGGGTGGGTGGAAGCAGAGCCTTTCCAAACTTCGGTCACTCAGGCATTGGCGAGCATGTTTCATCGCCATATTCTGATCCAAAAAAATTTGGAGACGCCAGACAGATTAACTTCATTTCTTTCTCCTGAAGAGATAGGAGACGTCATTCAAGATGAGAATTCTGCTGACTTTTGCATAGGCGGCTCAGTTATTCCTGAACTTGGTATGCTTCATTTATACCGTGGGGATCTGAGCGATATTTGGATTCCTTTGAGTGTTTTCACTGGCAATACAAGAGGATCTACCACTGATATCTCGAATTTTGAGGTTATCGACTTCGGTAGAACTCTTCGGTTTGGTGAGTACGAAGCTGCTTTTGATGCAGTTCTTTATGAGCGTGATCCTGATTATCGTAGGAGAATCAAGAGGCAAAGATTGGCTGAGGACAGCTCGTTTGGAGCTGCATTGCGAAGATTACGGAAGCAGAAAGGACTAAGTCGATCTGATTTTCTCCCTGATTTGAATGAGAAAACCATTGCTCGTATTGAGAGAGGCGAGGTAGCTCAACCCCACCCCAATACCTTAGTTATTCTTGGAAAGAAACTGGGCGTGGATCCTAATACTATCCAAGATTATTAATGTGTCAGGGCAATAACTGTTGACTCTCTCAAGTTGCTTATGTGATTCAGATTTATTTTGCCCAAAGTTGGAATCGATGTACGGAAACAGCCAAGGATCCGTCTCACCTCCCAACCCGAATATCACGACTTTGGAGATTCGGTTG
>CAZONZ010000233.1:0-1532 GCA_964581005.1 uncultured bacterium | reverse complement strand
TCTGAGGTTTATGCAGGAGACTGGGGTTTGGCTTGAGCCGGATCGACGACATTAGCCAGGATCGCCATCGGCAGCATGGGGATCATGGGCAGCAGACAGATGATCCACTGGTTCCATGTTAGGGAAGCGGTTTCAAATAGAGTATTCATCAGACTCCACTGGCTAAAGAGAATTTGAAGTCCAATGGCAGCCCCGATCCCTAGGAGCAGAAAGGGGGCATTGGAAACTGAAGCTGACTGATGACGGATATAGCCGAGTAGACTTGCCCCTAGCTGACTGACCCCGATCAAGTAGATGATCCGAGCCGCAACCAGAGCTTGGATCGCCATCGTCCGAGCTGTTGCAATGTCTCCAAAGGCCACTTCTGCCCACTCAAAAATGCCAAAAATCAAGATCCAGTTGAAGAGTGAGATCATCACAATCCGGTAAAGGAGTTTGCGGGTGATCAGGGGTTCTTTGGGATCACGGGGAGGCTGTTGCATAACCCCTGCTGACTTTGGTTCAAACGCCAGCGGAACAGTCATGGTCAAAGAATTGATCAGGTTGAGCCACAGAACTTGTAGCGAGAGAATTGGCAGATCCCTAGCCAACAGAGCACTGATCAAAATAGTCATCGACTCCCCACCATTGACGGGCAGCAAAAACGCGATCGCTTTACGCAAATTTTGATAAACGGTCCGCCCTTCTTCGACGGCTGCTTCGATCGAGGCAAAGTTATCATCCGTTAGCAACATATCCGATGCCTCGCGGGCCACTTCAGTTCCCCCCTGCCCCATCGCAATTCCAATATCAGCTTGTTTGAGGGCCGGTGCATCATTAACCCCGTCACCCGTCATCGCCACGATCTCCCCTTGATCCTGAAGCGCTTCAACCAGTCGCAACTTTTCGGTTGGGGCAACTCTCGCAAACACATCTCCTCCCGCAACAGTACGAGCTAATTCCGCTTGATCCATCCCAGCTAACTGTCGCCCCTCAAAAGCCACCACCCGATCCGACATTTGGATCCCCATCCGCTTAGCAATGGCTTGGGCGGTAGTAACATGATCCCCTGTGATCATCTTGACCTTGATCCCAGCGGACTGACAGGCACGAACTGCCGCAATCGCTTCGGGTCGGGGAGGATCAATCATGCCTTGCAATCCCAGAAACACTAGCCCAGTTCGGATGTCATCATGATCGACCGAATGCTGATGGGGAGCAGCTTCTTTTTTAGCAAAGGCCAAGACTCGCAACCCCTGACCTGCCATCTCTTCGACCTTTTGCTCGATCGAGGCCCGATCCAGTCTCATCATCTGCCCCTGATCGTTCAATTGTTGAGAGCAACGACTTAACAGCGCTTCCACAGATCCCTTGATGTAGATTACACGATCCGTTGAGTTATGTAATGTAGCCATGTATTGGTACTGAGACTCAAACGGAATTGAATCTAGTCGAGATCTCGATGCTTCCAACCCAGACTGATTCAGATCCGCTTTAGCCGCCGCCGCGATCAACGCTCCTTCTGTGGGATCCCCAACAACAGTCCAATGATC
>CAZONZ010000232.1:0-6779 GCA_964581005.1 uncultured bacterium | reverse complement strand
CGGATCAAGTCGTCGATCTGCTCACGGTGTCGATCGGTTTCCAAGGGGGGTTCGTTGCTATACCATTCCTCCGTCGGTAGAGTAACACCTAAGGGGGGAGCATGGAGAGCACTGAGGTAAGGAGGATGGAACGTTTGCGTCACGGGATCAGCCTGAGCTTAGTGCCTCCAGTGTAGTGAATTCAAACAAACCTGGATCCTATCGGTTACCTTGAATATGGGGATAGGGACGGGCTGAGCCATGCAACATGATCCATCGATCGAACAATTGTTAGACGATCTCAAACAACCGGACGAAACAACTCGCAGCCGTGCGACCCAAGCCCTATGGCAACGATGGTTCTTCCAGAAAGGACTGTATGGGTTAGAGCTTCTGGAACGCAGCCAAGCCTTACTCGAACAAGGCCGCCCTCAAGCTGCCGAATCGATCCTGAGCGACCTGATTAACGATCAACCCGACTTTGCCGAAGCCTGGAATCGACGAGCTGTTTTGTATTACACCCAAGAGCGCTACCAAGACGCCGCCCAAGATTGTGAAGCCGTGATCAAGCTCAACCCCGCCCACTTTGGAGCCATGCATGGATTGGGCCTCTGCCGGATCGCCTTAGGAGATTATCGAGGTGCGATCCAAGCCTTCCACCGCGCCCTAGAGATCCAACCCTATGCCACCATCAATCAGCGCTTGATCCTGGAATGTACGGCCCTCCTCAGCTAAGAATGATCAGGTTCGACCCAAGATCCCAGCATATCAACGGAAATCCCAGACCAGAATTGATCCGCAAGCAGTTTAATTCACGGAGACGCGGTATCTAATCATGACTGATCCTACCGATCCCACTTACGGAGTATCTGATCCTGCAGCACATCAGGTTCCATCGGAGCTTGTGCCTCACTTTGAGCGGATCCGCAAGCAACCCCAAGCCCTCCAAGAGCTGTTCTTGAGTCGCCTTAGCTGTAGTGCCAGAATACCAAAAGATCAGTTGATCACTCTATATCAAGTGTTTTGTCAGCAATCTTCCGCTTAAACAAACCTTCATTCAGTAGAGTTCGCTTTATGAACACGAGATAAATTCCGGGAGATCACGATAGAGAAACGATCTTGATACAGGGCAATATAGAAGAAACCTCCTGCTACCTAGCTCCCCTGCCATGTTTATCCTCTCCCCCGATCAGATCGAATCGAAGCTCACCCTGCCAACCCCCAGTGGCGATCAGCAAGTCTTAGTCTACCGCAACCGTTTTTACATTCTTCAACAAACCTTCAAAAACCTCCAGGACGCGATCAAATCCTGCCGCAACTGCTTAGACAATGGGATCTTCGGCATCATCGTCCAAGAACCCCAATGTGCTCGCCTCTGGATCCTGGATGCCAAGCATAGTCCAGATGATGGTTCTGCGTTGACTTTAGAGACCAGCTCAGCTCATTGATCACAATCCCTAAACCGAATGGATGGTAGAGATCCGAAACGGCTTGAGTCCTAAAGGCGCGCTCCAGAACCTGAAGATCTTCTCAATTCTTGGGTCAGCTCTGATCCAGGCTTTATCATGGTGACCTGAGATATTTTTGGCGAAGCAGGATAGTTTATGGTTGTAGGGATCGAACGCGAGACAACTGGAACATCAGCCCCGATCCGGATTGGAATTGGTGGACCTGTGGGATCGGGCAAAACAGCTTTGGTCGAGAAATTGTGTTTTGCATTACGGGATCAGCTCTCTCTTGCCGTAGTGACCAACGATATTTACACCCGTGAGGACGCTGAATTTTTGGTTCGAGCTCAAGCCTTAACCCCCGATCGGATCCTAGGTGTTGAAACAGGAGGTTGCCCCCACACCGCGATCCGTGAAGACGCCTCCCTCAATGTGGATGCGATCGCTGAACTAGAGGCTCGTTTCCACCCACTTGATCTGATCTTGGTGGAATCAGGGGGAGATAATTTGGCAGCAACCTTTAGCCCGGAACTGGTGGATAGCTGTATCTACGTGATCGATGTTGCAGAAGGAGACAAGATCCCACGCAAAGGAGGACCAGGGATCACGCGATCGGATCTATTGGTGATCAACAAAATCGATCTTGCTCCCTACGTCGGGGCTGATCTGGAGGTAATGGCTTGTGATGCCAAACGGATGCGAGGAGATAAACCCTTTCTATTTACCAACTTACGGACAGGCGAAGGACTCAACGCGATCCTCACCTGGTTAGAGGACGATGTTTTATTTCGATCCCTAGCGTTAACTTGAGTGAGCGGATGGATCCCACACCTCCCATGCCCTCCAACCCCGGCTACGCTCACCTCCAAACCGAACAGCAGCACCAGCGCACCGTGATCCGTCACCAATACTCCCAAGCTCCCCTGCAATGGCTCGGTCCTCTTGATCCTCGATCCCCATGCCCTGTTGTCTACCTACGTAATCCCAATGGTGGCCTGCTGCAAGGAGATCACCACAGCATCAGTCTCAACCTAGGATCCCAAACCCAGCTAGAGATCCGTTCCCAAGGTGCAACCCGTCTGCATCCCGGCCATTCTCGCCAAACGATCCAGATCTCGTTAGCCGATCAGAGTTGCTTGATCTGGATTGGACATCCCCTGATTCCTGGAGCAGGCACCCAGTTTCACCAACAGATTCAGATCCAGATGGCCCCCACAGCACGACTCGCCTACGCTGAGATATGGACCGCTGGACGGATCGGCATGGGCGAATGGTGGCAATTTGAGCATATTCTCAGCCAGATCCAGGTTTGGATGGATCCACCCTCAACCTCAACTCCCTGGCTCTGGGAATGCCTCGATCTGCGATATCCTCAAGAGTGTTTGGCCTCTCTGCAATCGGCTGGAGTCTTGGGATCCTACAGTTGCTGGGGCTCCCTTTACCTCTTAGGATCCTGGGATCCCATCGATTGGCCACTCACCCCAACCCAGTGGCAGATCCCCTCTCCCAATTCCGACCGACCCGGCCAGATTTTGCGACAGCTTGGCGATCAGGCTCACGCAATCTGGAATACCTTTCAAGCCGTTATTCCTTGTTGAACGGATCATGTTTTCACCCAATTTGATCAGAACTCAACACCGCCGCCACCGCCATTGGATCCTCCTCACCTATGAACGGATCATGGCTATTGCTGTCACCGTAAATGTGGGCTTAGTTTTATTCGATCTGAGCTACATTCCTTGGCGTGATTTCTGGCTCCAGGGCAAGATCCAAGTCCCCATTCCCCTCATCCAACCTGTGCTCACCGTTCCCATTCTCTCTAATGAAACCGATTCTTCACCGATTACCCAATTATATGATCCGGTCAAAGGAATTGAACCTAACCGAGACACACAGCAATATCTGGATCTTGTGGATCAATTGGAGCAGATTGTTGACGAATCCGGTACATCTGGACTCCGAACCCCAACAGCTCGCCAAATTCTGATCCAACTTCAGACACTAAGTACCGAAATGATTGATACCAATCCCTTCCAGTTAGCTGAGAAAAGTGGAACCCTGGAACGGATCAAGAACAAAATGCGGGATCTGATCCCCAATCCCGATGACTCTGCCAAAGAATCCTTTGACACCTTTTGGTCCCCAAACTACCTTATTCAAGCTACCCCCCAAGGTAACGGCTTACAGTTTTTCCAGGAAGAGATCCGACCCCTCTTTGAAGTCAATTACTTCCGCCCCCTAGGAGAAGATGGTCAATTCATTAACTATTTCCCTTTGATCGACTTAGTTGGATTTAGTTGGGTCTTTGGCTTTGAGTTTTTGATCCGCACTTGGTTCATTGGTCGTCAGCACACAGGGGTTAGTTGGCGAGATGCTATGTTATGGCGTTGGTACGATCTATTATTATTGATCCCCTTTGCACGCTGGCTGCGGGTAATTCCAGCAGTGATTCGCCTCAGTGATGCCCAACTGGTTAACTTTACCCGGATCCGTAATCAGTTAAGCCAGGGATTTGTCACCCTTTTTGCCGAAGATCTAACAGAAGTGGTCGTGATCCGAGTCATCAATCAGATGCAGCTCTCGATCCGGCGAGGGGAAATGATCGCCATGCTCACCCAACCGAACTCTGACCGTATCTACATTGACATTAATAACGTGAATGAACTGGAAGCGATCACCCAGTTACTGGTTCAAATGATCGTTTATAAAGTTCTCCCCAAAGTTCAACCCGAAATTGCAGGATTGTTGAAACATAACATCGAAGCGATCCTGCAGCAGAACCCAGCCTATCAAAACCTTCAACGTTTTCCAGGGTTAGCAGGAGCCTCGACACAACTCAGTGAGCAAATGGCTAATCAGATCACCGTAACAGCCTATCAAGCGATTGCAGGATCCCTAGAAGATAAAGTAGGAACTGAACTTTTGACTCGGCTGTCGCAGCGGTTTAGTGAAACCTTGATGGGAGCTTTGCAAGAAGAAGACCCATTACGCCGCCTGGAGGGGTTAATCGCTGATTTCCTGGAAGAAGTCAAGATCAATTACGTCCAACGCTTATCGCAAGAAGATCTTGAAGAGATCATGGAAGAAACTCGCCGCCTTCGTCAGAAACAGCCTAGATCCTGAAGGTAGAGCGCATTCTCGGATTAGAGTGAGATGTGCAGACTTAAATCTGGAGACTTGGATCTGGAGACTTGGATCGTAAAGGTGGAACGGTTGTTTGGGGCTGTGGGATTAAAAGAAATGCTAGATCGAACGTTTGGTAGGTTATAGTGGCTTTGTAGGCGAATATGAAGCTTCCGGCCAATATATAACTCGCTTCAGTAATCATTCTATTTAGAGCTTTCGGGCAGATCGGCCTCTGGATCATCTCCCACAAACAGCATATGCTCTTCGCTGTGAACTTTTTGATGTAGAGGTAATTTTTAATACAGAGATAACAGATTCAGTGAACAGTTCGACGCATTTCTCGATACACCTGGTTTAGAACAACTTGAGGCTTTGGTGATTGGGTGCTGGGGTGAAGACGAAGATTGGCTGGGAAGCACCTCTTCAAAAGAACTGATTGAGCGATTGGTCTCGATCAAGGATCACTGACCTCGATAGGTAGGAAAGCCTGTCATTCTTCCCTGAAGGCTTTGATCGTAGAGACAGGAGGCTTAAGTCGGGAAATCTTGTATCAAATCTATGAATGGGATTTTCCTGCTTTGGAGCATCTTGAACTCTAGTTTGGTCAGGAGCCGTATGGAGGGGATTACTATGAGCACGATCTCGCTCCCCTTTTAGATGATCTCACGTTCCCGAATCTGATCTATCTGGGGCTACGCAATAGCGAGTTTACCGATGAACTCATGGATCGATTACTCCGATCTCTGTGCTAGATGGGTTACAGGTTCTGGATCTTTCTCTAGGAACCTTATCGGATCAAGGGGCTCGCAAGCTGCTGAACTGTGAAGCGATCCGCAATTTAGACATCCTCAATGTTTCCCAAAACTTTCTGTCTGGAGCTATGATCGATCAGTTAGGAGGGTTGGGGATCGAAGTGATTGCAACGGAGCAGCGAGCTAATGGCTACGGTCGGTACTCGGTTGTGGGAGAGTAAGGGAGGAGAACAGATGTCAACAAGTCGAGGTTTAACGCTTACTTGTCTGTACACGTTTAGCATGGAGAGAGAGCCAACAGAATACAAGGGTGCCATTAATGCTGTTTCTATCAGCCCAGACAAGACTAAGGTTGTTGCTGTTGGAGATCAACTTCCATTGAATGATCAATGGGCCTATACGTTTACTTTTTGTGACTTGATAACTGGGCAACAACATGATCTTGCGAAGTCATTGTCCGATCAACCTCACATAGGTGATCTCAGCACTGATGAAGACATTGATGAATTGAGCAATATAGATCGTCACGAGTCACTCTTATGAATAACCAAAGTTGAACTCGATCAAGCCCGCAATCGGCGCTGAAGTTGCTCCCAGATCCACAGACCCATTTGAGCCGGAGAGGTTGGATCCTCAATCCGGATATGAATATCGGCTCGTGCGTAGAGGGGACGACGTTGATCGAGTAGCTGCAGCAAGGTTCCATACGGATCTTCAGTTTGCAATAGAGGGCGAGGGTTGGGATCCGCTCGCAGACGTGTGATGAGTAGATCCGGGACAACATCCAACCAGATCACAATGCCATGATGCAAGTAACCCCAGTTCTGCGGACGTTGAACGATCCCGCCACCTGTGGCAATCACGAGCCGGAAATACGGTGAAAGTTCAGCCAGAACCTGAGTTTCCAGATCTCGAAACCGAGTTTCTCCTTCGTTCGCAAAGATCGCCGGAATAGTTTGTCCAGTTGAAGCTTCGATCAGCTGATCGGTATCAAAAAACTGATAGCCCAAAGCTTGAGCCAGCCAGTGGCCGATCGTGGTCTTGCCGCAACCCATCATCCCGATCAGATACAAATTCACCCCCTGAAGCTGATCCCTAGCTGATCTTGGGATGCCAACGTCAACTTCAGATCGATCGGGGGCCGAAGGATCGGGAGAAATGTGGGGAGGTGTGTGATCCATGGCTCTAGTACTACCAGGTGCTTGAGAGCGGCCCATTCGGTGCTGCCCAAAGGTCTAACAGCCAACAACTCACCAAGCTTGACTTGGAGGGTCCATCAGCTAACTCAACAAGCCTGGATCTCTCAGGACAGTGCAGAGTAGCCTAACGGCTGAGTTGAGCAGCGTCGATCCGCCTCTAACTCTCCACGAGAATATCATACAGCCCTTTCGTGAATTGATTGGCACACCCCATTCCGTTTCCCATGAGGGTGAGGAGATTAGGTATGTACTTGATGATCGGCGAAAAGGCTGTA
>CAZONZ010000231.1:0-6781 GCA_964581005.1 uncultured bacterium | reverse complement strand
GGGACATTCCATCTCAGCATCTCCTTTCAGATCATTTCTCTATTGTGCAACGCCCTCCATCCGAGTATTATCAAACGAATACCATCCACTCCAACAAGCCGATCCCGCAGCATTTTTGACTCCGATGGTTACTCTTGGCTATCTCTATGTTCCTGCCCTGATCGAATCTCCCGATCCCGCAGAACCGGAGCAACTCAAAGCTGCCGGAGCCGAAACGATCTACCTGGATTGGGGATCTCGGATCTACTACCCCAAACTCCAAGCCCAAGCTGAGACAGGCGAGCTCACGGATCTCTATCTCAAACGTCTGGACGATCTGGGGGACACAGTGGCTGAAATCCATCAACGGATCTTACGCTTGACCCAAGCTGGGATCCAGCTGCACCTGGTTGAGGAAACGGGATCCTCGACTCTACAAACTAGTCTCGATTGGATCCCACTCCTAGCCAATCTGCCGGGATCCCTCCAAAGTCGGAGGATCCGTCAGCATCACCACCGCAATCGTTTAGATCACAAACCGCCTCCCGGACCCGCTCCCTATGGCTATCGGCGGGAATCGGATCGCTATATTCTCGACCGACGTCAAGCTGTGATCCTCAAAGACTTTTTTGATCATTTCCTCCTCTATGGATCCCTGCGCGAGTCCGTTCGGTATCTTGCCGAAAAACACCAGAAGCGGATCTCAGTCTCCACGGGTCATCGCTGGCTCACCCATCCTGTCTACCGAGGTGATCTCCATTTCAAAGACGGCAGCACTCTCCGCAATACCCACTCCCCGATCCTCTCTCGCACCGAAGCCGCCCAGATCGATCGCTGGTTACGCCGCCATCAAACCATTCCAGCCCGATCCGTTAGTGCTCCTCGATCCCTGGCTGGACTCGTCTTCTGCTCAATCTGCCAACACTCCATGCGGATCGTTCAAGTCACCTCTGGATCCCAATCAACCCCCTATCTTTACTTACGCTGCCAATCTTGCCGCTACAGCCTCGACTATACGATCACGCTGCATCAGATCATTCATCAGATTTGCCACGAACTACCAGAACGGGGTGCTCACTTCGATCCAGCTCCGCTTGAACAAGCCAAATCCCAGCTTGAAGATCACGTTACTGAAAATGAGACAATTCTTGATGAACTTAAGCGCCTAGTCCAAGCAGGGTGGCTCGATCCCATCTCCATCCAACAACGCCGCTACCAACTTGAAGCGGAAAACGCAGAGATCCTAGAACGCCTGAATCAATTGCCCCCTCAGAATTTGCCTGAGATCATCTCGAATCTCTCGATCGAACCCTTCTGGCTTGATCTCACTGAGTCGGAACGCCGATCCTATTTCCGCGAGTTTCTCCACTCGATCCATGTCGATCCTGATGGGGGGATTCAGCTATTTTTTGTTTTTGATCCGAGTTGACATCAAGCCTGAACCCAAACCCTCACAGCCCCAGTCCGTGGGATTTATCATGGGTCCAAACGCTTCAGGAGATCGCCTGTGAAACTCGCAGTGTATGGCAAAGGTGGCATTGGCAAGTCCACAACCAGTTGCAATATTTCGGTGGCGCTGGCCCGACGCGGGATGAGCGTGCTTCAGATCGGCTGCGACCCCAAACACGACAGCACCTTTACCCTGACAGGCTTCCTGATCCCCACGATCATTGACACCCTCTCCCAGAAGGACTATCACTACGAAGATGTCTATCCGGAAGATGTGATCTATCCCGGCTACGGCGGTGTGGACTGTGTCGAAGCCGGTGGACCTCCGGCAGGAGCAGGCTGTGGTGGCTATGTGGTCGGTGAAACGGTCAAATTGTTAAAGGAATTGAATGCGTTTGATGAGTATGATGTGATCCTGTTTGATGTCTTGGGCGATGTGGTCTGCGGCGGATTTGCGGCCCCGCTCAACTATGCTGACTACTGCCTGATCATTACCGACAATGGCTTTGATGCTCTGTTTGCCGCTAACCGGATCGCCGCTTCAGTACGAGAAAAAGCTCGAACTCGCAAGCTCCGTCTAGCAGGCTTGATCGGTAATCGGACCTCTAAGCGAGATCTGATCGACAAATACGTCTCACACGTTCCCATGCCTGTGATGGAAGTGTTACCTCTGATCGAAGATATTCGCGTTTCCCGTGTCAAAGGCAAAACGATCTTTGAAATGGCTGAATCCGATCCCGATCTGGAGCCTGTCTGCCAGTACTACCTCAACATTGCCGATCAACTTCTCTCGCAACCGGAAGGGATTGTGCCTCAGGACGCTGCCGATCGGGATCTGTTCACCCTGCTGTCTGATTACTACAGCAATTTCAAGGCCGAACCTGTGCCAGCTTTGGTCTAATTCTCGTCTTCTGTCTACTCAAGCGTGATCAGGATCTCTAAGGATCTCTTGGGATCCTTCGACTGGAGATGATCGAGATCCTGAACTCTGTCTGCCCAACAGGTGACAACCCCATCTGGATCCTTATCCCCTAATCCTGACTAAATCATGACTGCAACGACCCCAGCTCCTACCCTCACGTTTGATTGTGAGACCGGCAACTATCACACCTTCTGCCCGATCAGTTGTGTGGCTTGGCTTTACCAAAAGATCGAGGATAGCTTTTTCCTGGTGATCGGCACCAAAACTTGCGGCTACTTCCTACAAAATGCCATGGGTGTGATGATCTTTGCCGAGCCTCGCTATGCCATGGCTGAGTTAGAAGAAGGCGATATCAACGCCAAATTGAGTGACTATGACGAGCTGAAGCGCCTCTCTCTTCAAATCAAACGCGATCGCAACCCCAGTGTGATTGTCTGGATTGGCACCTGCACCACTGAGATCATCAAAATGGATCTGGAAGGGATCGCCCCCAAACTGGAAGCGGACATTGGGATCCCGATCGTGGTGGCTCGTGCCAATGGTCTGGATTATGCATTTACTCAGGGGGAAGATACCGTACTGGCGGCTATGGTGCAGCGCTGTCCTGACAAGGTGAGGGAAGAGGAGAAGGCGGATCGCGGTGGCCTCGGTACACTGTTCAACTTCGGCAAAAAGAACGAGGATCTTGAAGGGGATAGCGAGTTCAAGCATCATCCTCCTCTTGTGATCTTTGGATCCGTTACTGATCCTATCGTCACTCAACTGACACTGGAACTGAAGAAGCAAGGGATCAAAGTGTCTGGCTGGCTTCCTTCTCGTCGGTATGGTGAACTGCCCCAGATCGAGCCTGGGACTTATGTAGTCGGCGTCAACCCTTTCCTGAGTCGGACCGCAACAGCCTTAGTTCGGAAAAAACGCTGCACACTGATCAATGCTCCTTTCCCGATCGGCCCCGATGGAACCCGTGCCTGGGTGGAGGCGATCTGTCACTCTCTGGGGATCGAATCTCAAGGACTAGCGGAACGGGAAGCTGAAATTTGGAGCAACCCCAAAGTTCAAGAGTCCATCAGCATGTTGAAAGGCAAGAGTGTCTTCTTCATGGGGGATAATCTTCTAGAGATCTCAATGGCCCGGTTCTTGATCCGTTGTGGGATGAGTGTTCAGGAGATTGGGATCCCTTACATGGACAAGCGCTATCAAGCCGCTGAACTGGCTCTGCTAGAAACCACCTGTGACGAGATGGGGGTTCCGAAGCCTCGCATCGTTGAAAAGCCTGACAACTACAACCAGCTGCAACGGATCCAAGCCGGTCAGCCCGATCTCGTGATCACAGGCATGGCCCACGCTAACCCGTTAGAGGCACGGGGGATCACCACCAAATGGTCCGTTGAGTTCACGTTTGCCCAGATCCACGGCTTCAGCAATACGTTGGATGTATTGGAGTTAGCCACTCGACCGATCCGACGCAATACCAAACTAGCTGGATTGGGATGGGAGAAGTTGGTGAAAGAAGACGTTCCTGTTTGATCAAATTTGATCAAGAGGGTTCAACGTAGAAGAGCGATTGCATCCAGATCAAGGGAACCTAGGATTTGGGTGGGATCGTTCTTGATAGCTCTGAGATTAGCAGTTTCACACAAGAACACATCTAACCTTTGCCTTGCTACTCTACAAGCTGATGATCCTAAGTATCCTCTTGATCAAAAGTATCCTCTTGATCAAACGTTTCAATATCGTAAAGCCCCAGATCTTCGCTGACTTCAACCAGATTCTTCAATCCCTCGAAGCGAGCTGCATCGCGCTTTTGCTTGTAGGTCAGTAGATCAGAAAGGTAGACACGCCGATGAGTACCAACTTTGTGATGCGGGATCTCTCCTTGATCAAGCAGTTTAACGAGAAAGGGGCGCGACACATTTAAAATCTCGGCAGCTTCCTGAGTAGACAGAGTCTGATCGGATCGAGAAACTGTAACCGATTGCCCCTCAACCAACAGAGGAATCATCTGGTAAAAGATCGCATAGAGCGATTCTGGGATCAGCACAACTTCTCCATTTGGGCCAACCAAACGAGGGCACTTGAGAGTCGATGGGGAAGCCGGATCCAGCAACCGTAGCTTCTGAAATTCCTTTTGAGTTGCTGAGTGTGAATGTGAAATCATGGTAACGTTGTTACCTACAGTCCTGATGGTCGTCTGCTGGCGAGTAGTGGATTGAGTGAGATCGCCCTGTGGCATGTGGGCACTCAGGAGCTGATCCATACTCTAGTTGGACATGCCGCTATTGTGCCTGCCCTCGTGTTTAGTCAAGATGGCAAGATCCTGGTGAGTGGGAGTTCGGATAAGACGGTCAAGATCTGGCGCTGCGATTGATCGAGAGCTCCTTTTGTTCCTAGATCCTTGCATGAATCTGATTAAGGGATCTTGGTGTGCTTGATCATCCGACGAACGATCCTATGTTGAGCAGTGGATCAAACGCCAGAGTAGAATAACCTCGTGCTGAGTATTCCAGAATTAGCAATGAATCACCCCGATCTCAAGCAGTCAAACTCCAACCCAAGTTCAGATCCCCATCATCTTGATCCAAGCGCTCGAAAGCCCTTTGGTGTACAGATCCTGCCTCTGCTGGGTTGGATCGGCTTTGTGAGTTATGCGTTTCTACTGGCTCCACCGGATGATCCGGAAGCTACGGCTGAGCTGATTCGCCGTTTGATCAGTGGGGAACTTGCTGGGATCAATCCTCTGATCGTGGCTGAATTTAATCTGATGGGGGTTTTACCCTTGATCTACCTATCGTTGCTCTTGATCGATGGTCAACGGCAGAAGGGGCTAGGTATGAAGATCCCGGCGTGGCCTTTTGCTGGGTTGATGATGGGGGTGGGAGCATTTGCCTTGCTGCCCTATCTCGCTCTCCGTCGGCCTCTATCTGGATCGGAGTCCTTGCCAGCGCTCAATGGGGTTTTGAAGATCTGGAACTCAGTTTGGACAGGTCGGCTACTCCTGATCGTTACCTTGGGATTGCTGGGCTACGGGTTGATCGAGGGTAACTGGACAAATTTCTGGATCCAGTGGCAGAGCAGTCGGTTTATTCACGTGATGACTCTGGATTTTGTTGTCTTGACGGCCATTCTGCCTTACCTGATCAATGCGGATCAAATCGGTCGAACTCCATTTCAGCTGCCTCAATGGACGATCAATCTGATTCCTCTGTTAGGGCCTCTGGTTTACTTAAGCTTCCGACCTCAGGCGATGAATCCTGCGCTAGAGCTGAACAATCCAGGCTAGGTGATGAATGCAGCTGGGTTGAGCACTAGTTATGTGACCCACAGTGACAACCCGTTAGCAAATTGACTCAGATCTCGATCGGATTGAAAGGGTTGAGCTATCCTGGTGCCCAGTTGTATGGACACCTTTTTTTAGTTATGAGCGCGAAAATGCCTCCGTCCCAAGCCGCTTCCTCCTTCACGATGGAAGAGTTTATGCAAGCTCTGGCAGAGCATGACTACCAGTTTCAGAAGGGGCAGACCGTTCGAGGGCGGGTGAGTGAATTAACCAGTGACGGAGCCCTGGTGGACATTGGAGCCAAGGCGATGGCTTATTTGCCGATCCAAGAAGCGGCTCTCACCTCGATCCATGATCAGAATGCTCTAGCCCAGATCCTGCCGCCCCAGAGTGAGGCTGAGTTTGTGATCGTTCGAGAACAGGATAACGACGGTCAGGTGATGATCTCCCGCCGCCGCCTGCTGATCAAAGAGATCTGGGCCAACTTGGCAGAGATGCAGAACACTAACCAATCGTTGACGGTAAAAGTAACAGGCTTGAATCGAGGGGGAGTCTTGGTCAATGTCCAGGGCTTACGTGGGTTTATTCCTCGATCCCACCTCATTGAAAAAGAAGATCTCGCCAGTCTGGTGGGGCAAACCCTCACTGCTGGATTCCTGGAGATCAAGCCGGAAGCGAACAAACTGGTTCTGTCGCAGCGCATGATCGCTCAAGCTACCAATATTGGACAGTATGAGGTTGGCCAACTGGTGGAAGGTGAGATCAAATCGATCAAGCCGTTTGGGGTCTTTATCCAGCTCGATGATCAGCTGGCGGGATTGTTACATATCAAACAGATCAGTCAGAAATTCATTAGTTCGCTCCCAGATCTGTTCCAGATCGGCCAACCTCTCAAGGCGGTGATTGTCAACATTGATGAAGCCAAAGCCCGGATCGCGCTCTCAACCCGTGTGCTAGAGAAACATCCAGGGGAAATGCTGGAAGATATGGCCACAGTGATGGCGGAAGCGAGTGATCGGGCTCGGAAGTTGAAAGGCAAGATCGGTGTAGAGGGTTGAGCCAAGACATCACCAAGCTCTATCCAGACCTCTGATCCACTAGGTAGATCCATGACACGCGCAAACTCTCCCCTCATCCTCTCGCTCCTGGATCCC
>CAZONZ010000230.1:0-6811 GCA_964581005.1 uncultured bacterium | reverse complement strand
TCTCAGCCAACATATTGTATCTCCAGTGACACTTTTCTCCGATCGAGAGTTATACATTAGCAATAGTTCGACACATGCATAAGCTCAATTCATTCCTGTCGCAACCTTTCTAAGCAAGTGATCTTGGCTGGTCAAATGATCCAGTAGCTTTGCTAGATTCCTTGCTATGGGTTCTGATCAGCTTTTTCTGAGTTTTTATCTACTCAGATCAGTTAGTTATGTAGCTGGTTCTTGTTGATCGTAAGGTTGGCAGGAGTTTATCGGAACCTGAGCCGATTTGATCGAGATAATTCATGCTTTGTGATCGAGTCAGACAGAGAAACCATGATCGAAGGAGAAAAGCAACGATGGGTTTGAATGTAGATCTTTTGGAGAGTAGTTTCGAGCAGATCAAGCCTCGTGCCACAGAGTTTGTAGCCAGCTTCTACGACAATCTCTTTGCCGCACACCCAGAGGCCAAACCCCTGTTTGCTCACACCGATATGACCAGTCAGCAGAAGAAATTGCTGGATTCGTTGGTGCTGGTGATCAGTAATGTGCGCAATCCGGAAGCGCTGACCAACCCCTTACGAGGACTGGGAGCCCGCCATGTTGAATATGGTGCCTTGCCAGAGCATTATCCGATGGTAGGGGGAGCTTTGCTGCAAACGTTTGAAGCCTACTTGGGTCCGAACTGGACTCCTGAAACAAAGCAGGCTTGGGTTGATGCCTATCAGGTGATCACCACTGTGATGCTGGAAGGAGCCGATTACTCTCCGAAACAAGTTGCAATGGCTGGAACTGATCCGTGATCGCTGTGAATCGTTTTTTGAAGCTCTTGGAGCTGAAGAATCTGATCATTGGGGTAATGGTGCTGATGTCTATTGGGTTAGGCTCAATTCTGGCATTGGGATTGGATCAGCGGACTCTGTTTTTGCCGGGAGAGACTTCAGTTGGACATTATTTGTTTGAAGAGTCTTGCAATTCTTGTCATGATGGCTTTAAACCTGTGTCCAATGAAACTTGTCTTCGCTGTCACCAAGCTGAACTAGAGGACGATGCCCATGGACCCCAAAAGTTTCGAGATCCCCGCTGGGCAGGAGAACTTGCCAACTTAGATGCTTTAACATGCACAGCGTGCCACCAGGAACATGTCCATATGTACGGTCGTGGTGTTCACCTCCAACCGAACTTGTGCATGGCCTGTCATGCCACGATCCCAGAGGGTGAGCTCAAAAGCCATGAAGGGTTTGATCCGGGTGGTTGCTGGGCGGCGGGCTGTCACAACTACCATGATCATCGAGCCATTTCAACAGGCTTTTTGCGCAACGGGATCGGTCAACCGGATATGTTGCC
Organism: uncultured bacterium; assembly: GCA_964581005.1. GTDB lineage: Bacteria > Cyanobacteriota > Cyanobacteriia > Thermostichales > Thermostichaceae > CAZONZ01. Next base: position 5,476 of record CAZONZ010000230.1, on the reverse strand, counting down.
TGAGTTATTGTGGCCAGAACGCATCATCACGTTGAAGCAAGCTGTCCCTGCTGAGCCGGATCTGGATCGATCGTATTGGGAGACAGGCTCATGAAACGTTGGGTTGAACTGATGCCTTTGATTCTGATGGGTTTGATCCTTGGGTTTCAACTCTTGGTTCAGGGTGGGATCGGGCCTCGATCAGTGGCGTCAGCCTCGGAGCTTGAGCAGAAGTCTTGGGAGGAGGTTCACGAGCAATGGCAAGGAAGCACTCATGCACAAGTCGAGGTGAACTGTTCAAGTTGTCATCTCGATCAGGAAACCAAGGCATTTGTGGCCACACCGACGTATGCGAGTTGTCGAGAGTGTCATGAGTTTGAAACCGACACCTTCTTGTTGGGTAAGCATGGGATCCGCCTCTTAGAAGGGTTACCCTCCCTGATGCCCAAGATGGCTCGTTTACCGATGCAAGCCGATGCTTTAGATCAGGTGATGAGTTGCAATACCTGCCACGATGTTCATGCACTCAATACAACGGTTGCCTCTGTCAATGCCTGTCTGACCTGCCACCAAGATCAGCATTCACTCAACTATCTCGACTCTCCCCACGGGATCGAGTTTGTTGCCCAGCAGGATCAGATTCGTCCTCCAGCAGATGTCGTCTCGTGCGCAACCTGCCATTTACCACGATCCGAAACTGGTCGAGGGGATCAGTATCAGGTCCATGTGAATCACAACAACACCTACACTCTCAAGCCTCAGGATCGGATGGTCAAGGATGTGTGTATGAGTTGTCATGGCATGGAGTTTACCTACCAAAGTATCTTTGATCCTGCTTTGGTTGAAGCTAATTTTTCCCATCCCCCTGAACATGATTTGGAGACGCTGGAGATGATCAGAGTTCAGCTAGAAACTCTTGGTTCTGGAGCAAGCTAGTTTTTCCTGGCCCAACAGTGAGATGGATTTGTAATCGATCCCATCGGTTCTGGTTATTGATTTTGTTTCGAGCAATTGATCACCTGACTCAACGGTTTAACAAGGAGGAGCACGCCATGAGTTCTGTGTCATTTTCAAGCCCTGCTGCACAGTCACGATCCTCTCGTTCGTTTCGATCGAAGCTGATCGGTATTGTTATGTTTGTGTTCGCTGTGATTGTGACGGCTGTTGCCTGTAGTGGTGGTAGTGGACCCGCTGCTTCTAGTGATGGAATTGCTCCCGAAGTGGTAGTCGATTACATTCACAAGGTGGCCGAATCTGATCGAACTGCTTACACCCGTCATGTGGTGAATCGCCTGACAACGTTAGAAGGCATTCCTAAGGAGAATGGCGTAGTGGAGGCAGAAGCAACTGAGTTTTGGGAAGAGAATGATGGGATCCCTCTGCCAGCTCAAATGTTTCGGATGGGAGCTGAGCTAGCCTCTGAAAGTGGATCGTTTTCCTATGGATTGATCTCAACCTGGTATATCAATGATGGTCAAGCTCCTAAGGGAGAATTTGAGGAGACCGGGATCAAGCATGTTGAGGAAACGGGTGAGCCCTACAAAGATTATCAAGAGGTCGCAGGTCAACGTTACTTCTCAGCGATCTATCCTGATATTGCTGTGGCTCCTGCCTGTATCGATTGTCATAACACTCACCCAGTGCATCAAGAGCGTTATCCCGACAAAGTGTTTGAGTTAGGGGATGTTATGGGTGGTGTTGTGATCAATTTACCTCTAGGTCCAGCTTAGTCAAAAGGCCAAAGTCAAGTTCGTGAATTGAGATCGTCATCTGGCATCTCTGGATCGTTTTGGCCAAGGCTTCTGATCATGATCTGTTCATGTCATAAGGGCAATGATCATAAGATTGATTTTTGAAAACCGATAAGCTTCAGGACTTCAGCGGCTTTTTCAGTACTCCAGCGACTTTATGGATAACGTAAGTTGCTTGGTGAGTCAGTTCTTAATCTTGCCCTTTTCCATTGAGATCAGCTTGATTGATGGATAGTCTGATTTATCCAAAGAATCTACTGAAGGATCTGAAGATACCAGAAGTTTCTGAACCCTTTGTTCTGGATCTTAGACTGTGATTTTCTTTCTGTTTTCCCCTGTTCTCATTTGTTTTCTGATCTGATCCTGCCATGAAACCATCACTCTCAACATTAACAATCCTTACGATCCTTTCGATCGTTCTGTTCTTTCCCTTTGTCATTAGCGATCTTTATATGGAGGTGATTCGAGAGCAAGCTGCTCATGTTTATCAATTTCTGACGAAAAGCCTTTACAAAGAGATCACCGGGTTTATTGCCCTTGGGTTCTTCGTGATTGAGATGCTGCTGACTCTGCGCAAACATGGTGGTAAGTGGAAGATTCGTTTACCAGGATCAGTTCTGTTCTGGCGGCAAATGCATATTTTCCTTGGTGTTGGCTACATTGGCATCATTTTGATCCATACGGGTGGATCGATGGGACATAACTTTAACTTGCTCTTTTTGATCGTGTTTATTGTGGTGACATTGACTGCTATGCTCGGTGTAGTTGCTGAGACTCGGATCCTGGCTGTCCCTCAACAGAAAATTGCTCTGGGTCCAAGTCCTGATGCCTCAGGACCAAAACTGTTCCCGTTGATCCACAAAGCCCACCTGATCCGGACACTTCGATCGGTATGGTTGGGACTCCATATCTTCTTTGTCAGCGTGTTTAGCATTATGCTTGGATTTCATGTTTTTCTGGCCTTTTATTTTGAGTAGCACCGATCCATAATAGGCATGTTGAGGGATCTTGAAAAACTGAAACCACGATCCATCTAGCTACTGCGACTTACTCAGATGAGTTAGCTCCAAGCTCGTTTGTTCAGCGATCCGGCGACCTTCATCCAAAAGATAGTCTAGGAAAGCCTGGGCCACAACAGATAGACGTTTGCCTGCAGGATAGACGACATGCCAATGCCTGCGCAGGGGAAATCCTTCAATGTCTAGGAGGGCTAGCTGACCTGTGGCGCGCTCCAGGGCTAAGGTATGATGCGACAAGATCGATAATCCCAACCCTGCTGCAACTGCTTGCTTGATCGCTTCGTTGCTGCCAAGCTCCATGCGCACCTGGACGTCCAAATCTCGCTCATTGAAAAAGGCTTCAACCATGAGTCGAGTCCCTGATCCTTGCTCACGCATCAAGAAGGGTTCGTCCTTGATCGCTTGCAGGGGGATCTGAGGCTTGTTGGCCAGGGGATGACTAGGGGGAGCGAGCACCACCAAGGAATCTTCCAAAAAGGGGTGTTGGTTGACGTCCATATGTTCGGGTAATTTGCTGACAATACAGAGATCATCCTGGTTTTGACTCAGGCGCTCTAGAACCCGCTCACGATTGGTGACTTTGAGCGAGACCTCGATGGAGGGGTAGCGTTGGCAGAAGGGACCTAGCAGACGTGGAGCAAAGTATTTGGCTGTCGTTACAACTGCTAGCCGCAACTGACCTTTTTTGAGTCCCTGAAGATCGGCGATCGTCATTTCAAACCGCTCCAGCCGCTCAAAAATATCCTGACAGGTTGCTAACAACTCCTCACCTGCAGGCGTCAGGTAAAGCCGTTTGCCCACTTGCTCAAATAGAGGCAACCCAACCGCCTTCGATAATTGTTTCACCTGCATGGACACGGTGGGTTGAGTCAAAAACAGCTCTTCGGCAGCACGAGTAAAGCTGCGATGACGAGCCGTTACCGCAAACACCTGTAGCTGATGCAATGTTACTTGCTTCATGATCTCTATCCTTAATCATGCTCTCAACTGTGATCCGGAACCTGCTTGCTAACCTGATCTGGCAGAGGAACCCTACCCTCCTGGAGTCACAGCACGCCGATCAGCCCATCACTACCCAATAGAAGGAATTCTATCAGTTCCATGAAAAATTTCGGCTTTTATCTATGTCTATCACTTCATGAAGATGTGCTGCAATGGTTAGCCTAATGTAAAGTTTATGATCAGACTTGACTAGATCATGAATCCTGCAGACTTATCTTCTGCAAGCAAGATCTAAGTAAGATTGATCTGTATGAAATGAGTATTCAGTTTTCTTCAAGCCTCTGCAGTGAGTCTGGGATCAGAGAGTGCAAAAGTTCAGCCATTTGGATCCCCGCTGTCCGAACCGAGAGGGCTTCCAACTTAGATCCGAGTTGACTGAGTGAATTCGATTGTTTGATCCAGTCTAATCCGAGTTGTTGAAGCTTAGGTTGGTTGCTCTCCCCTTCTCGCAGAATGATCCCGGCTCCGGTGGCCGCAAAGGCAAGCGCGTTGTGATACTGATGATCCTCGGCAGCATACGGGTAAGGGATCAAGATCGCTGGAGTATGAGTTGCAGCTAGTTCCGCTAAGGTCGCAGCTCCAGCACGAGTGACCGCAAAGTTGGATCGCTGTAGCAAACCTGCCATATCGTGCCAAAAAGGTCGGCGCAGATAATGTGGATGCTGGGGGGCGATTGCTTCCACGTCAGCAGCATCCGTTTCCCCAGTCAAATGCATCATCCAGGCTCCAGCATCTAACCAGGCTGCAGCACAAGCCAGGATCATCTGATTTAAGCCTCTGGCTCCCTGACTGCCTCCAATCACGGCAATTAAAGGTACATCTGACGGGATCCCTAAGTCTGCCATTGTGGATGAAGATTGAGGATCCCAGAACTGGGATCGAACCGGAGTCCCAACCACCTGGGTGTGCAGGTTAGGAAGGTGATCAGCAGCTTGAGGGAGGCCCAAAGCGACAACATCACACCAGCGCCCAAACCAACGAGTCACCTTACCAGGGATCGCATTCGATTCGTGCAAGACGACAGGGATCCCCTTGAAACGGGCAGCTAGGATCGCAGGGGCTGCAATGTATCCGCCTGTAGTCAAGACAACGCTGAACTGACCTTGAGTTAAGATCTGCCGCACCTGTTGAGTGGATCCTAGCAACTGAGTCAATGAGCGGATCCAGGCTTGGAAGCGAGCTCCCTGGATACCTGACATCTGAATGGTGTGAAGGGGATAACGATCCTGAACTAGGCTCACCTCCATCCGATCCGGAACTCCGAGCCATTCGATCGACCAGTTAGCTAAGTGCTCCGCGATCGCAAAAGCGGGAAAGACATGTCCTCCAGTACCGCTGGCCGCGATCAGGAGGCGAGGTGGAATCGGAGTCGCAGTCTTCATCAGGGTTCCAGGGTATTTTAAGCGCTGATCGATGATCCACTTTACCGAATCTTAACAAGTGTACTGTATCCTCATGGAAGGTCAATACGGAAGGTCCTTTTAATGATGCAGGTTATGCCGATCATGTCCAATCCCGAACCGATCAGCGTCCATGATGATGCGGCTGCATTTCGGACGTCAGTATCCAATATGAAGATGGCCGTGTTCCTGTTGAGGGCATCGATCCAGCAATCCAAACCTGATCAAGGCTGGCCTCAACGAGCTCAATTTTATCTCCTGGGGGGTTCGGGGGGGCTATAAGACCCACGCCATAATCTTCGATTTGGCGTGGGATACATGGACT
>CAZONZ010000229.1:0-6852 GCA_964581005.1 uncultured bacterium | reverse complement strand
CCCTGATTTGAAATGGAATACCCAGCCGATTCGTACTCTCAACTTTCTGCTGAATCCTAGAGGGGAAATGGTTGCCATTCGCTTTGATGAAGGGGGGCAGCATGAGGTGGTATCGAGGGTTGAGGTGGGGGTTAGTCCGGAGGGGTTTGCCCTCAGCCCTGACGACACCCTGATCGCAACGGTTAATATGCGCCGTACCTATCTTGCCGATTTTCCCCCTGTGTGGCGCGGAAAGCCCTATAGCTCTTTATCTTTGGTGCAATTTGATCCAGGAACGGGGCAGTTGACAACCCTGGACGAGTACGGATTTGAGGGGCTGTTGCCAGAGCAAGCAACGTTTGACGCAACTGGAGAGGCTTTGGCTGTGGTGATCTATAACTATCGGGAAGATCATCCCACAACTGGAGGATTGGAATTTTGGGCAGTGGAAAAAGGCTCATCCCCTAGACTAGCTCGAACGGGGTTGACTTTAGAGGTAGTGAGAGGAGCGCATGATATTGTCCTGGTGGAGTAATGCGCCATTTTACGTGGACCCATCAATACAAACGAACGGGCTATTGGGCTAAAAGAATCCCGCCGATCCAAAACAAACTATCGACCACTAACGTACTCAACACGGCTCCACTAAAAGTCCACCAATGCAACCGTTGCCGATTTCCTCCCTGCCAACCGATCAGCACCGATCCCAGCCCTACCCACAACAAAAATGACGATAGGATCAAGGCCCAGCTCATGCCCCAAGGGGTTTGCATTTTGCTCAAGGCGCTGTAGAAGGCTGCGCCTGCTTGTTCAAACTCTGGTGCTTGCATGACCTCACGCCACTCTGGCAATAGACCCACCAGATGAATATAAAGATCAGTCACTGCCGTTCCGAAAAAGGATCCCAAGAAAAAATAATGTCCAATTCGAGCCCATCCTTGCCACAGTCCCCAGATCGCAACGGGGAGGCCGATGGCTTCTACAGGCAAATGCCAGAGGGGTTCCGTTCGCAGCCAGCCCCAATAGATCGATCCTGCCAACCAGGTCCAGGTAAACCCATAGAGCAAATCGCCCCAGTCATGCATCCATCGCGGTGAACGGTCTGAGATGCCATAGCCACTGATCCCCAACCAGCCCAAACTCAGGATCAAACTAATCCAGGGCGCATGGCGAACCAATGGGGCTTGAGCAAAAACTGGGATCGATACGAGAAAGGCCGAACCCAGAAATAGATAGACCGGAGGCTGAGCGAGCCAGGTCATGATCCTGGTCAGCAGACCCGATCGATTGCACAGAGGGGAGGGAAGCGAAGTAGAAGCCAAAGCAGATCATGTTAAATCATTTTACATAGATTAACATAATCTCCTGCGAATGCCCCCCTGGGGGATCCGGATCATTGTTTGACGAGTTGCTACTGGGGTATCAGGATCTGATCCGTCGTGAAGGTGTCCAGGATGATGTAATTGGCAGCAAAAGAGGTGTTCGTTCCAATCTCCAACAGGGTGGCAAAGCGGGGATCAAAGACCATCACACCGTCTGGACCGACAACAGTGGCTCCAGTTTCGCCGATCTCGATCGCGGTTTCCCGTTCAATGCCGAAGACAACCGTCTCCGGATCCTGGTCAAAGATGTGGCTCAGCATCCGGCCATAGCGGTAGTCGAAAAAGGCACGCGGCTCAAAGGCAGCATCCTGGATCAATCCCAGCCCCGGAGCAAAGGTAACCTCACCACTCAGATAGGTAGGTTGGGAGGCTGCTTCGGCGGCTTCTCGACTGGATCGGTCCAAATACGCAACGGGAGGATTGGGATCGGCAACCATCGTTTCACCCGCGGCAGCGGCGGCGGCATTGTCCAACATCAAGATCACGCCCGACTCCCACCGTGTTGGTAAGCTTAGATCATTCGCCAAAATGTCAATCTGGTCAGCCAGGAAAGATTGATCCCCACCTGTGACGAAGATCGCTCCAGCAGAATCCAGCAAGGTAGCAAGATCAATCAGATTCGTGGTGTCATTGAGGATCGTGGTTTGAAGATCGGTGAGGCCGAGGGTTTGAAGGTCTGTGGCTAAGCTGTTAAGGACTTGGTTTGCCTCAAAATTCCTTTCGTAGCCAGCCGCTAGCAAGATCGTCGGTGAGCCTGTGGCTGAGGCTAACTCGGCAAATCGAGACAGGACCAGTCGATCGGTGTCCTCAATGGGTTCAAGTAAATCGGGGTTCGTCGGAATGAACTGATCCCCGCCGAGGAAGAGTGGACCGGCCCCAGCCGGAGCTTGGAGAAAGTCAAACGTTCGCCCAGCGAGATCAGGAGCAGATCCAGAGGGAGCTCCGTTGAAGGTAGGTTGCTGAGTTAAAAGATCGTAGCCGTAGCCACCTTCGGGCAGGAGATGCATGGCCACATCCCGGATCGAGAGAATTTGGCGAGGGCCTTCGTAAGTTGCAGCCGCTGCCGATCCATAGGTTTCCTGATCGAGAATCACGGTTGAGGTCAAGCCGATCGTTTCCATCACTTGCTGGTTTTCAATCACCAGCGATCCGGTAAAGGCGTCAACCCCCAAGCCGATCTTGGGTCCAGGCGATCGTTGAGCCGCCTGCAACAGTCGCACTAACCGCCCCCGTTGATGAGTATGCTGTTCGATCACCGCATTCGTAACCCCGTAGATCAATCCCCGCTCGACACTGTCATCCTCTCCGTAAAGCAAGAGGAAACTATCTCGCTCCAAACCATGGGGAGTAAACGCGGTAAATAAGGTGACCGGAATCACGCCATCGTCGGCAAAGGCAAGGAACATATAGCGAGACTGCATCGCGGCTCCAGCACTATTGCCCCCAAACGGAGCCCCCCGCTCGAAACTCTCTTGCATTGCTGCCTCTAACGGGGTGTTCGCCACGATCTGCATGGCAATTTCTTGATCCCCTCCCAGTCCATAGATCCCGTCCACCACCTCAGGATCGTATTGAGCCACAATATCTGGATTTTCGGCATCAATCCGCAATTGAACATCTGGCAAGGTTGTATTGCAGGTGATCGGGGGAGAAACAGCAAGTTCACAGGCAGCTTGGACCTGATCGGCCCGTTCTTGGCCATCTTCTAAGTTCAACTCTGGATCAATCGGTTCGGTTGAGCTAAACGAGAATGGAGCTAGCAGAACTCGGATCTCCACCACATCATCGGTATTGTAGGCAATGGCCTGCCGGACAAAGAGATCCAATGTATCTGGTTCATACCCTGCCCCAATCGGGACAAAGATATTGGGACCATCCGGCAAGGGTTCAACTGGAATGGTCAGGATCTCGTCTACACTCTCCAAATCATTAGTTGTATCGGGCAGGAGCGTATTGGCCTGGATCAGCAAATTCTCTGACGTGACGGGATCACCAAAAGCTAGCAATAACCGATTGGCAACCAATACCCCTGTGTCTTTCAGAGTTAGGGATCCTAAGGGCTCGGCAAAATCAAAGTCATCTACCGTCAGGGTGGGATTCAGATTCAAGGGATCAACGTCATTCGATTCACCGGGCAAGAGCTGATTGGCCGTTTCAGCCAGATTAGCGGGGCTCAGTGGATCCTCAACAGCCAGCTCAATGTTTTGACGGGCTGCGATCTGTAAGCCGATATCGGTGAGCGTAATTTGCTCTGGATCGTTTTGATAGAAGTTGGCTACGACTTCAGGTAATCCAAAACTTGCAACAGGATCGATTAATTCCACGATCTGGAGGCAGACTTCCGTGGACAAGGCCAGACCAGCCACCTCAAACTCGGCGACACCTCCTAGATCTACCAGTTGCGAATCGAGATCAGCCACATAGGTTGTTTGGGGATCTGCGTCGTGTTCCTGACTGTAGGGCACCATCCGGGCCTCACCCAATCGGATCTCTGCGGCTGCAGGCTGAGTGTCAAGCAGCACTTTGATCGATCCAGCGGCTGTTCCTGGGGGCAAAGGAGCGCTCAAGGTTGAGGCGGGTCCACCGATTGAATGTGCTGTTTCGGAGCAGCCGATCGAGGTTGCCAGGGTTTGGGGCTGGGCGAGAGTCACATCAAGATTGGGATCGCTGGGGATAGAGACCGTTGGCGATCCATTGGATCCACAGCTGAATAGAAAAACACTCCCAGCTGCCACCAGGATGAGCGGCGCAAACCAGGATGGGAAGGAACATTCCAAGGATCGAACCAAGCGTGTCATAGGATCTCACTCCACTCAAACGATACTCAATCCGCGTCTTCCAGCTCTACCGAACGAGCAGATCTCGATTAGAGGTGTTCGCTGTTCTATCAAACCTGTTTATAGCAGAAGTTTCAAAATCTCAAGGGAGAAACCAGAACCCATCTAGAGTCTGCCGTTGATCCAGCAACACGCTACCTTACCAGCCCTGTGCCGGATGGTGATCCCTTGTTTTCTTGGGGGATCCCTGTTGGAAGGATTGAGCCAGGTTGATGATTATCATCATTGATGGGGTTGGCGATCTGTTGGTAATGTTTAGGATGTTTGGCCGTAACACTCAACCCCTACCGTTGGAGGCTGGCATCACAGTGGTACAAACCGATCCGACGACCCACTCCGATCTGAGAGAATATGCTCCTACCAGCCTCACTCATATATCTCGAATTAGGCCAGACGGAAACGTGGATCTGGCCATTCGCATCTATCTCCCACAGCGATCATCGAGTGAAGACGTATCCCAACCTTCATCAGACAAGTCCTCAGGAACCCAGGGGGTCCAGGTCAAGATCGGCAGACGATTTTGGCAAAAGCTCAATCCTCCTACATCCACATCCCCCTATTGGACCCTCGATCTGGAGCAGCTTGATCCAGGCACACCCCTCCGTTTCCGCTTTTGCAATCAAGCAGGCCAGTGGCACCCGATAGCACCGTTAACCGATCTCGAACGAGTGGAGGGAGTCTATTATATTCCCAAGCTGAACTATGTCTGGAACCATGATCGACCCAAACCCAACCATGCCAGAGTCCTCATGGAAACCACGCTTGAGGGCCTACTCGCTGGATACGAAGGGGGTGTGTTTGCTCCTAGAAGTCGTGCTGAGTTATTTCGAGATCCGATTACACGTCATATTCTACGGACTGATATTCCCAATCAGCTTGCTGAGCTAGGGATCGATCAGATCATGATCACAACCTCTTCTGCTGTTTCAGATCGATCTTCATTGAATCCCCGCTTTAATTATTTAACCTATGATGTCGCTGATATTGACTGGCAACTAGGTCATGCATGTGATCTCATCAGTTTGCTGGATATTCTTCATGGGGAAGGGATCACACTCGTTCCAGATCTAGCCTTTGCTCATCAAGTTAGAACTCCATTTGAGGGTTCTTTAGATCAGATCAAACTCTCTGAGGATGGTGATCCTCTGTTTGTCGATACCGACGCTTTCATGTGGCGCAATTATGGAACCTGGATGTTCAAATTGGAGGATCCAGAGATTCGGAAGCAGTTGGTTGAGAAAATTGTCTCATTTGCTGTACGCTATCGGCTAAGTCTGATCCGATTAGGCTATTTAGATGGATTGATCCAGCAATACTCGCAGCGACCGATCAATTACGGTGAGATCTTTCTAGCTGAATTGAAAGCTGAATTACAGCAAGTATCTCCAGAAACACGTATCCTGGGTGAAACGTTTATTGCCAAAGATGATCCAAAGATCAAAGAATGTGTTGATCTGTTCTATGCCCCCTATGGCTTTCCGTTAGTGGAAGAGATCTATAAACCCCCCAGCCGACGTGCCCAACCTTTAATCCCAGATTTTGATCATTTGATCGCAGCGTTGCGTCAAGCCGTAGAGTGTCAGCGACATAACGCGGTTTATGCTCAACTCCATGATGAGACGTGCCAGGACGATCACGTTGCGGCAGAACGTCCTGAAGCTCACTGGGCCTATGGAGGGAATCCGGCAGAGCTTACGAGAGTTCAGGGGGAAGATCTGATCCAGCGAGGACTTTTACCTCAAGAAGATCTGCTTGATTATGCCAGACGAATAGTTCGCAGTGCCGAGACTTTGACCATGTTTGCTGCGAATTTAATGTATATGTTTGTACCAGGAGTTGATTCATTGATTGTGGGATGTTTGGAAGCTCCTGGCAACTGGCGATTTCACTGGGATAATGTGACTGCTGAGCAGCTAGAGTTTTGGCAAAAAACAGGGCTCTCAGATCGACAGATCTATCTCCTCCACAAACAGCATCGGCTTGACATGGCCCGACTCCGCCAGATTTTTCGAGACTACACCTTTGTCGATCCTGACACCCTTGATCCTCTCACCAAAATCCAGATTCACCACACTGATCCAGACCATGCTGTAGTGGCTTTGTGGCGTTTCAATCCTAACCGTTTATCGGAATCGATCTTGGTGATCTTCAATTTAGGGCCAACAGCTTTTAAGCAACATAAAACGTCTGATTACAAGCTACCAGCACCTCTTGAGTTGGATGCATCGTGGGAAGTTTTGTTTGATGGCGATTGGATCGATCCCCTCTTAAGAACCTCTGATCGACGATATTACTTGGATCAAAATGAAGATATGGTGGCCTACTCTCCCGGAACCATTCTGCAGCCTGATCAGAGCCCTAATAGTGATGCTTCCAAGCTGATACGATTCAATCTGGGGGCATTTAGTCTGCTGGTGTTGAAAGTCAATCCTTGATCAGAATCGTTGAGCAACCCCACCCCACCAGATCTGGAAACCAATGGTTCGCGTGACTGCATGATGAGCTTGACAGATCCTTAGATTTAACAGTACTCAGCTAAAAAGACTGGACAGATCCAGCCCAACCTAGATTATAATGAGCTTTACTATGCGGACGTAGTTCAGTGGTAGAACGCTAGCTTCCCAAGCTGGATGTCGTGAGTTCGAGTCTCATCG
>CAZONZ010000228.1:0-6855 GCA_964581005.1 uncultured bacterium | reverse complement strand
TTCAACTTCTTCGGTGATGCCACTTTGCTCTAGCAATGGCTTAGGAATACGAATGCCTTGAGAATTCCCCACTTTAACAATACGAGTTCGAATAGTTAAGCTCATAGCAGTCCTTAGAAACCAGAGTGATCACAATGTAGCCACAGAGCAACAGTTTGTCAAGCCTGGGTGTTGATCTAGAACCGGATCAGTTACCTGAGCGGTAGGGATCCAATTACGCTCAAGATCCATGTCCATCCAGATCTGCGCTCATCGTCTAGAGATCGGTTGTTCCAGATCTAGGTCCGAGTCAAGTTTTTGGGCGTTTAGCGGTCTTCTGACCTAACTTTCTTAGAAGGATCGAGATCTGCAGGAGCTGTTAGGGGTTGAGGTCTGAAGTCTTGCACAGCAATCTAGCAGGAGAATCGGGATCATAAGCTGTTGCCGAGAGGTGATCCTGCCAAATGAGCCGGGATCTTGGACAAGTTCTACCTGCTATTGCTATCACTAGTGGTTGTATTTTCTTAAGAGTTGATCGCCACTCTACATATAGTTAAACCTCTAAGAATTCATTCCCAAAATGATTCTCCAGCTCCTACAAACTTTCCCAAAAAAATGATCAAACTTAATCTATTCGTAACCTCAACTCCGATCATTGCGGATTAACTAGGGGATAAACGTTCAAGGTTATTCCTATGACTCAAGTTGGTTCTGTGAGGAACGATCACGTGTTAAACCTAGTCCGATCCGCTCGGTGGACTCAGCCCCTGCTGCTGGGGACTTGTGCTGCTCTTCTGATCTCTGCCTGTGGTGGGGGTGGCAGTAGTACGACAGTTGGAGTCGATCCGGGTGGCCCGCTGGATGTGAAGTTGACGCTGCTGCACAACAATGATGGAGAATCTCAACTGATCTCTGCTTCTGGAGCGCCGGATTTTGGCGGTGTAGCTCGGTTTGCGACCCTTGTGGATCAATTGCGGGCTGAGGCGGAGAGTTTGGATGATCAGGGTGGGTTTACAAGTGTTCCGCTGCTGGTGACCTCTGGGGATAACACGTTGGCTGGACCTGAGTTTGATGCAGGCTTGCGTAATGCTGAAGCTGGCGGACGGATCTATGACGCCATTGCTTTGGATCTGATCGGGTACGATGCCTTTGCCTTAGGGAACCATGATTTTGATTTTGGTCCTGATGTGTTGGCGATCTTTATTGAGGATTTTGTCACCCCTCCGTTCGCTCCCTTCCTCTCTGCCAACTTGGATTTTTCAGGAGAATCTGCACTAGCCGCTTTGGAAGCAGCCGATCGGATCGCTGCAAGTAGTGTAATCACCGTTTCAGGGCAACAGTTTGGCATTGTCGGAGCAACAACCGAAGAGCTTCGATCGATCTCTAGTCCTCGGAATGTTTCGATCGGCTCAGTCGGTCCAGCCGTTCAGGCCGAGGTGGATAGTTTGACGGCACAAGGCATCAACAAGATCATTTTTATTAGTCACCTTCAGAGTGTGAATGAAGATCTCGATCTGATTGGCACATTGTCCGGTATTGATATTGCAGTTGCTGGGGGTGGGGATGAACTGCTGGCCAACTCAGGGACATTACTGGTTCCTGGCGATGAGGGAACAGAATTTGGGGGCTATCCGCTGACCGCCACCGATGCAACAGGCCAATCGGTTCCTGTGGTAACCACCCCTGGGGAGTATAAGTATGTGGGTCGCCTGATCGTTGATTTTGATGCTGCAGGCAATGTGATTGGGATCGATCCAAGTTCCGGTCCTGTGCGGGTGTCGGGTGTGGCTCCCGATGGGGTGGCTGCCGATGCTGAGATTCAAACTCAGGTGGTCGATCCGGTGAGTGCTGCTCTGGATGAGTTGGCTAACAATGTGATCGCGACTAGCCAGGTGGCGTTAGAAGGCCGACGCAGCCCTGGGATTCGGACGGAAGAAACCAATCTTGGCAACCTGGTGGCTGATGCCTTGCGGTGGCAGGCTGAACAACTGGCGGCAGAGTTCAATGTACCTGTACCTGATGTTGCTCTGCAAAATGGTGGCGGTATCCGGAATAATAGTCTGATCCCGGCAGGCCCCTTCACTGAGCTGGATACCTTTGATATTCTGCCCTTCCCCAACTTTGTAACGGTTATCCCCAATATTCCCCGCGATCAGTTCAAGGAGATCCTGGAGAATGCCGTCTCTGAGGTGGAGAACTCTGGAGGACGCTTTGCGCAAGTATCCGGTTTCCGCTTCACCTACAATCCCTCCGGCACTCCTCAGGAAGTTGACGATGATGGCAATGTTCTTGCTGCTGGCAACCGGATCATCGATGTGACGTTGGATAATGGCACCGTGATCGTCAGTGATGGTGTGGTTCAGTCGGGAGATGATTTGACTATTGCCACGATTGACTTCTTGGCACGAGGCGGCGATCAGTACCCTTACAGAGATGCTGACTTCAACTCAGTGGGTGTGAGCTATCAGCAAGCCCTCAGGAACTACGTTGAGGAGGAACTGGGTGGTCTGATCTCGACAGCCGATTACCCCGAAGGCGGTGAAGGACGGATCACTCCATAGCGATCGTTGATCCTTCGCGTTAGTTACATGGATTTCTTCTCAGCCCTTTGGCGGGGGTAGGATCGAAGGGGGGTGGAACGCTGGAACCGACCTTTCTGATCCACCCTTGCTCAGGGGTTGCGGCTGATCCTCCTGTTTCCCCACTAATTACCCACTGGCGAAGGGGCTTTGGGGGGGCTCCCAAGTGTTCAGCCCAGTTCAACCCAGCAGACTGTACACAGATCCAACGGCTCGGATCGTTTCACTGATGGAGAGGTTCTGAAAGTGTTTACAGGCTTGGTGCAATCTCTTGGATCTGCAGAACTCATTGGCTCGGATCAACTCAAGGTGCAGTGTCCGGATCTGTTGGAGGGGATTGAGATCGGGGACAGTATTGCTGTGGATGGATTGTGTTTGACGGTGGCTGAGATCCTTGAGGATGGGTTTATCGCGGATCTGTCCCCAGAGACGGTGCAGCGATCCACTCTGCAGTCTTGGTTGGGAAGATCGCATCAGGTCAATGTAGAACGATCGCTGAGGGTAGGAGATAAAATCGGTGGGCACTTTGTCAGCGGTCATATTGATGGGATCGGAGAGCTCCAGGATCGACAACAAACCGGAGCCGCTTGGGAACTTAGTTTTACCGTTCCCGCTTCGATCGCTCGCTACATCGTCCATAAAGGCAGTATTGCCATCAACGGGATCAGTTTAACCGTGGCCGATCTTCAGGCGGGTGGGCGTTGGTTTCAGGTGGCTGTGATCCCGCACACCTATACAACAACAAATTTAATGGTTCTTCAACCCGGCGATCCGGTCAACATAGAGGCTGATCTATTGGGGAAATATGTTGAAACGTTTCTGCAGAGGGGATCGATGGGCGTAGAGTCCAGGCTTGGATCGGGGAGCTGGGGATCTGAGGGGGAAGCTAGTCCTGACTCGATTTCACTGGAGTTCCTGATTGAGCATGGCTATGGGTAGATCAGCTTATTGGCTGCTGCGCAAGTGGGCAGATTTTGGTATTGTTTTCTTCCAAGTCCCTTTTAATCAAAGCCATTGGGTTGGAGATGGCTGATCGGGGTGAGCAGATGGATCAAACAGATCCGGATGGATCAAACAGATCCAGAAGGACAAATCGATCAGATCAGATTGATTCAGATCGATCTCCCTCATCCAGGCTACAGTAGTCCTTTATTGATCGGATGGTGAGCGGACTTTGCTGCTGAAAGGCTGATTCGCTATCGTGTTCAAGCTCTGGATCTACCATTGGGGTCTCTGGATCAGGGATGAGCCAGATTGAGTAGACTTCAAGTGAGGAAGGATGCAGGGCGCTTAAGGTAGAGCCGTGATGTGCAGTGACCTGTAAGGAAAAGAGTGCAAGCCTATGGAGATCCTCCAGGCAGTACGAGGAACACGCGATATCTTGCCTGCTGAAGCTTGGATTTGGCAGCAGGTGGAAGCCTGTGCTCGTCAGATCCTCCAACGAGCTGGATATCACGAGATCCGGACCCCGATCTTTGAATTGACCGACCTATTTGCGCGCGGGATCGGGACGGCAACGGATGTGGTGGGCAAGGAGATGTACTCGTTTACCACCCGTGGCGATAAAGAAGTCAGCCTCAGGCCCGAAAATACTGCCGGTGTGGTCCGCGCCTTTATTCAACATGGCTTGCACGCTAGCGGCGATCTGCAACGGCTCTGGTACATTGGCCCGATGTTTCGCTATGAACGCCCTCAAACAGGTCGGCAACGCCAATTTCATCAACTCGGCCTCGAAGTCCTGGGTAGCCCTGATCCGCGTGCAGATGCAGAAGTGATCGCTCTAGCCATGGATGTCCTTAAACAGGTTGGCTTAAAGCATCTGGTCTTACTGATCAATTCGGTTGGGGATCAAGACGATCGACAAACCTATCGTCAAGCCCTAATGGAGTATTTAACCCCGTTTCAAGCCGATCTCGATCCAGATTCCCAGGATCGCTTAACTCGCAATCCCCTGCGGATCTTAGATAGCAAAGTGCCCAAAACCCAGGAGATCGTTGCCCATGCACCCCACATCCTGGATCACCTCAGTCCAGCGTCCAAACATCATTTTGATCGGGTGTTGGCCCAACTTGATCAACTGGGGCTTTCCTATCAACTCGATCATCGCCTGGTGCGTGGCTTAGACTACTATACCCATACGGCATTTGAGATCCAATCTCACGATCTCGGTGCTCAGGGAGCGGTGGGTGGCGGTGGTCGCTATGATCGCTTGGTGTCTGAGCTGGGTGGACCTGAAACCCCGGCAGTGGGCTGGGCGATCGGGCTGGAGCGGCTGGTGGTGCTGCTGCAGAAACACGATCCGGATCGGTTTGGTGTGCCGTATCAACCCGATATTTATCTGATCTCGCGCGGAGACCTGGCTGAAGCTCAATCCCTGCAGGTGGCTCAACAGTTGCGGCAAGCAGGCTTTGTCACGGAGTTGGATCTCAGTGGCAGTGCCTTGAATAAACAGTTCAAACGAGCCAGCAAACGGGGGGCAACCTGGGCGATCACGATCGGGGATGCGGAGGCTGCAGCGGCTCAGGTTCAAGTCAAGCATTTGGAGAGGCGACATCAAGAAACGGTAGCTCAAGCCGATCTGGTAACCTACCTCCAAACCATCGATCTGCAGCAGGGGGGTGAGTCATGAACTTCTGGCTCAAACGGGGTGAGAACGATCAGTGGGAATTGCTGCCTGCTGAGGGAACGGAGTTGATCGCAGGCCATTATGCCGTGATCACCCGATCCCCCCAACCCCACTTCACCTTAACGATTGACATGATCCGCTACGCCCTAGACGATCCATCCCCAGAGGCAAGCCCCTCGGAACCGTCCGGACTCTCTCTGTTGTGGAGCACTCGATTGGGAACCAAGGGCCGTGGCAAGGATTGGGTTGAACTGGAACGACAACAGCGCTTTATTCGGACCAATGATGAAGGGATCGGAGTGATCTTGGCCCCTAGTCATTTGTCGGCAGGCTATTGGGAGTTTCGCTGCCATGATGCGGATCTGATCGCTGAGCTATTCGGAGAAGCCCAGGCCAATGTCCTGCATCTCAAAGTTGTGCCTGACCCAACTAAAACTCCTGCCGCTGAAGTTTCCACGCCCTCTGCTACATCCTCTGATCTCAAAGGGATCCCGACTGAACCCTCCCATGCCTTAGTGGATCCTGAGATCAGTTCCTCGCATCCGCTAACCACACTCCATCATGAGGTACCCATCCAGGCTGATGTAGCCCCTGGATCGGGAGGATTGACGGAATCCATTGCCCCAAGTGAATCGATGGGGACTGCTGGATCAACCAGACTCAGAGACTCAATCGGGATCCCTCCATCCGTGGAGATCAATCAACTGGGTGAGCCTTCTGGAATGTCTGGATCTCTAGAACCCTCGGAACCCTCTGAATCGTTCGACCGATCATCTCGATCGCTGGAATCCCCTGAAGGAATGGGATCCTCCAGGTCTCATGAATCCTCGGATGCCTTTGGATCAACAAGGCTCACGGGATCACCTCCCCCAACCCATGCTTCAGATCCAAAAAGATTCAGGGGCATAACGGATCCTACGACTGGATCGGATCCCTCCCCTTCTTACCCAGCAACCCATGTGCCTGATCCTTTTGCAGTGTCTGGATCCCACTTGACGTCAGGAGCTGAACCCAAATCTGAGGAGCGTTCTGGATCGAGAGTCAGCTCAAAGCTACCCATGGATCCCAGTCTCCCTGCTCTTTCGTCCTCTGATCCAAGCACCGCGTGGCAACCCGATTTCTCGCTCATGCACCACGACATTCAGGGAACTCCTGGGGAAGTCTTGACCCTCACCGGACGGATTGGCTGTTCTGGCGAGCTAGAGGCCGAACTTTATGCTGAGGATCAATTAATCTTTCAGCAACAACGGCTGATCCACCTCATGCCCGATGCTCAGTCGGCGGTCTTCAGTATTTCTCTGCCCCTGCCCCCTACCCCCTGGAGTGGCCCGTTAACAGGTGTCTTAACCTTAAACCAGACAGGCTTAAGCGATCCCCCTCCCCGGATCGATTTCTCCATTCGCTGCCGCGATCCCCAAACCCCTCCTCCGATCCTCTCCTACCGATCCAAAGGCCCTGAATCCTGGAATCGCTGGCGTAGTCCTCAAGCCCCTCCCCCATCGTTTGAGTCCCCTGCAATCCCCCTGGCACCCCCTGAACCCTCCATCCCATCCACGGAAGTTGGGATCCTGGCCTCCCCCTCAGCGGATAACCCATCATCACAGTAGGCAACACCTCAACCTCCAATCACCACAGAAAGAACGATAGACCCAAACTTATCCACACCCACAC
>CAZONZ010000227.1:0-6858 GCA_964581005.1 uncultured bacterium | reverse complement strand
AGTCGATGAGTCAAGAATCTCCAACCATACCAACGGTTGGTTGGATGAGCGTCAAAAGAAGGATAGATCCACCTCATTCCCCATCCCAAGAACTTAAGATAGAAAAAGTAGCTAGGAATCAGATTATGAGCGTTGTTATCCCTGATGAGGTTTTAAGCACAACTCGTATGACCGAGGCTGAAATGCGTCTGGAAATTGCTGTCATGCTCTTTCAGCACGATAAACTCTCTCTTGCTCAAGCGAGTCGATTTGCAGGAATGCACCGCGTCGCCTTTCAACACTTACTGGCTAGTCGCCGTATCCCAGTCCACTATGGAGTCACTGACTTTGAACAAGATATTCTAAACCTGCGGGAAATGAACAGGCTGTAATGATTGTCAGCGATACATCTCCCATCAATAATCTTGCTGCAATCAAGCAGCTTCACCTGCTCCATCACTTGTATGAAACTGTTTTCATCCCCGTAGCTGTTTTTAGAGAACTCACCGATCCCAATTTCCCTGTTGCAGGTGCGAACGAAGTACAAACCTTTGACTGGATTCAAACTCGTGCTGTCAGTAATCCGACCTTTGTCCAAGCCTTGAGTCAGGAACTTGATAGCGGTGAGGCTGAGGTCATCGCCTTAGCAGTTGAGATGCAGGCTGAACAAGTTCTGATTGATGAACGCCGAGGTCGGCTAGTGGCAAGCAGATGGAATCTCCGCTACATAGGAATTCTAGGAATCTTGGTTGAGGCAAAAAGCCAAGGCCTGATCCCTGAGGTCAAACCTTTATTAAGTGCGCTAATCAATGAGGCTGGATTCTGGGTTGGGGAGCCTTTGTACAACAGCGTTTTGCAACTGGTTAATGAGAACCATCTACCTTGAGGATTAGCAGGTAAAGGTACCTGTCACTCTAGAGAATGACGGATCCCTGTTGCAGATTCTCCAGGATGATCTGTCGAGCCTGCTCCAGCCACACCTCTGCCTCCTCAGGGGATCGCAGTGTCGCACTGGGCAACCTCACCTGTACCGCCTTAGGCTCCAACAACTTCTCCGCCGCAAACCGAGCCTGACTGAACTTCTGGGGCAAAGCCTCCGTCTGGTTCCGCCACCCCTGCAGAGATGATCCCTCCACCGAGCGCAACACCTCCGCCTCTGTGGCCACCTGGATCGACGGGATCTGGGTCAACCCTTGCTGATTCAAAATGCCATCCCGTTGATCAGGTTCTAGCTGGAGCCAACTCTCCGTCCCCTCCAACTCCGCCATTTGCCTTCCATAAATCTGCTGATAGCGATCCCGAACTTGAGTCAACCCCTCCCGCAACCCCTGAGTTAACTGCTCACAAAGCGGCTGCACGGGATCCGGATCCTGCAACAACAGCCGCCCTGTTTGGATGGCTTGCACCTGAGTACTCACCTCCTCATAGAGTGGCAGATCCTGACTCTGCTTCAGCAACTTCTGGAGAGATTGCCAGCGGGGTAACCGATCCGTAATCCGATCAGCCATTTGCCGCCAGGTCTTAGCCTGTTCAATGAGATGATCTTTCTGACTAGCCACTGCCACCAACTGCTCATTTCCCATCTTGCTGATCAAGTCCTGCAGGGCATTCACATCAGGACGAGCTGGCATAGGGGGATCCCCACCGGCATTCTCAGCTAACGCCTTCAACTTCTCCAAACATAGGGAAACCTTAGCCGCTTCCTCCCCCGATCCACAGGGGATCCCAACCTCCTGACACAGCTTGCGGATCGCCAGTTTCTGAGCTGTCGTAATCGTGACCGATTCCACCCTAAAGTCGGTCTGTCCGATCTTGGTCCGCTGCAGTTGGTTTGCTGCAATAGGCTGACCATTCTGAGAGGCTTTTAGATGTTCGTTTAGGAGCAGAACCCACAGACTCCCATCAACAGCATCCTGTGGCCACCCGTAAGGACTGACACTGAAATGCTTGCGGATCTCCGTCCCCTTCTTGCCACTGCCAATGAACTTCATCACCTCCCGACACACAGGCTGCTTACTGGGATCTCCCTGGTAGTTGATCACCTCCAATGCCGCTTGATTCCCCTGCTGAGCCTGCTTGATCACTTGAGCCCACTTCACGTTATCCCCCACATCAAAGTTGGGGAACAACCGGATCAGAGCCGCTTCCGCCGCTTGCTGTACTATCTCCGTTGCCGTCAGACCCTGCACCTCCTGTCCTCCCCCCTGCAGCACCCGCACCTGAGTAAACAGATCCGACAGCAGAGATCTCAAAGACTCCCCAGCATCTTGCTTACGAGTCTCCATCGCAATACGAGCCTCTCTCCCTTCATTCGTTGTCGGGATCCCTTTACTCTCCAAGGTCTGCTCCGCTGCCCGCTTTGATGCCAAACACTTCTGCAAATTCTCCGCATTTCGTCTGGGAATGAACACAAACACGATTTCAGAACCTGTCCCCGCCGCCCGAGCATCCGTCTCAAAAGAATCCTCCTGATCGGTCCACCCGTCCCGGATCCAAACCGGAATCTTTTCCCCATCCGACTTAGGTGCATCAGAGCTGTAATGCATCACCAAAC
This sequence comes from uncultured bacterium, assembly GCA_964581005.1. Lineage (GTDB taxonomy): Bacteria > Cyanobacteriota > Cyanobacteriia > Thermostichales > Thermostichaceae > CAZONZ01. Next base: position 4,325 of record CAZONZ010000227.1, on the reverse strand, counting down.
TGCGAGCCTCTTTGCTCTGTCCATGAGCCAACCTGACCTTCTTAAGGATCTGCTCACACTCCGTTCTCAGCAGTTCGGCTCGCTCATCCGCCATCCGCTGCGGATCGTTCTGCAACACAGCCAGGAACTTCTTGTAGTCTGCCTCCCAAGCACTGCTCTCCCGAGTTTGCAGACGATATTCATCACCCACTTGCAGTAGGAGCACATCATCCACCAACTCCTGCAGCAGGACTGGGATCCGTTTCCGCAACTCAGCACTACCCGCCCGCAGATCCTCCACCAACAGATCCGCCATCATTTCCGCTGTAGCCCGGATACCCAGATCTGAACTTCCTTCCCGAGGCAACTTACCGATCAGAAAAGCCAGTCCTAAAAGCCTAGCCTTCAACTCTCCATCAGCTGTACCATCTTTCTGTCTGACAATATTTTCATGGATCTCTCGAGGCAAAACTCCCGTTTGAACCAGCTCCGTCTGTTGCTGGAAAAAGATAAAATCAGCCCCGATCACGGTCCCTAGATCGGCATCTGCAGACACCTGAGTTGCCTCATGCACCAGCTTCAACTGGTTTCGCAACTGAGCTGCCGTACCCGGCTGATCCACCACCCGCAAGGCCCTCTCCCAAAACCGTCGCCGCACTGGCAACAAAGGATAATCAGAGACCAGCCAATTCTGATCATCTGATTGAGGCTCTACCCGTGTCCCTGTTAGATGCCGAGAGATCTCACCACTCGACTCCTCTAAAACCTCCTGCACTTGGCCCTGACAATCCGGCTTCTTGCGCAGAATGATCTCTCGGATCACCCTATCCACATCTTGATCAGACAACTGGACCTCAACAGTGAACCGGCCCTTCAACTTCTGCAGCTGTGGAGTTGAAGACATGGCTGCCTGACCTGTGGCTACAAACACTAAACTTGCACCAAACTTCTTGGCACAGGTCTCTGTGATTTCTTGAACTAAAGCCGTTCGATCCGAATTGTCCCCAATGTATTGCTGGACCTCATCCAACGCGATCAGAGTGCAAGGGAAGCTTCCATCAGGAGCCAAAGCCTGTTCCATCCCTCTGACCATGTCATCATTGCTGACATCCACCACATTGGGGAATTGCTCTTTCAATAACCGACCCACATCAGAAACTTGGGCAGTAAATGAAGGGAAGCGATTAACCAGAGCATTAGCAATCACTGGGGAAACATAGAGATTACTGATTTCCTTCTCCCAGTTTTTCCCTGCTTCCTCCACAAATTGCCGAACCGGATCAAGGCAATCATTCTCCCGCAGCCACATCACAAACTTGGCTAGGGGATATTGGCTGGGTAACCCAACAGACTTAAACACGATACTCAACAGCGCTAATCGTCCGCTGCTACCAGCGCCAGCCCCGAGCGTCCCCGCCGCTGCATGAAGCCCACCCCGTCGTCTCCCCTCAATAGAGAGCTCCTGCAACAGATCAGACACTTCTTGACTCAGTCGGGCCAACCCACGGGCCGTTGCACCACCAGGGAACTCATAATCCACCCAAAGCGCCCGCAGCATCTTGACCAGATGGGACTTGCCACTGCCATAGAACCCGCTCACCCATACCGCCGGCTGCTCCGGATTGCGCAGATTGTGCAAGTAGGTCTCCAGGATCCGTCGCAGGCCTTTGGTGTACTGCCCCTCACAGACAAACGTCTCCAACTCATAGCGCAGAGTCCGCAGCTCCTCCGCCGTCCCCGTATCCTTGACCTCCGCCACCCCATTATTGAGGAGCTCCCGTTGAGCAGGGTCCTTGACATAGATCTCGCGGTTCTTCATGATGATCTCTCTGCTGTGTCATAAGCCATGATCGGGACAGCCAAGTAGTTCCACCCATCCCGAGCATCCAGGAAGCGGTAGTTGTTGCTATCGTACTCACCTGGGAAAAACAGCAGTAGACGCCCCCTGATCTGAGGAGCCAACTCAGGGATCAGCTCCGACACCCGCAACAGTCCAAACAAACACCCCAATCCCGATAATGCCACTACACAGTGCTCATTGGCCTCAGGCTTATTCAGAACTGAAGCAAGTTGTTCATTTAAATCGCTCCTGAACTGTGGCAGCAACAACTCCAGATCCTCAGGCGACTGGAAATAGCTTTCCCTATATTCCTGCTCTGCCATCCATTGCGGAAACATGTTCGTCAGATCCACATGGAGCCATCCATGTCCCGCCTCCCTCGTCGCCAGCTCAAACTCAGCCAGTCGGGAACGCAATGCCCGCTCCTCAAACTTCTCATAGATTAGAAACCAGGTCTTCTGTGCACCAGCCAGATGAGTCTCCCAAGGTAGGGAAACGAATCGCTTATACGCCTGCAGCAGACGATCGAGCTTGCTCATCCACCCACCTCTGTTCCTCCGGAGTCAGCAGCGTTGGAAAGCGGATCTCCACTACCGAGCCGATCCCCCGATAATCCAGCCATCCCCGCCCAGAAGCCTCAGACACATAGCTCTGGGCCTGACCTGCAGAGATCCCTAGCAACCTCACCCAGACACAATCCAGCAAGAGCCTGCCCCGGCCTCCACACAGATAGCCTAGTAGCACAGCGTAGGCAACGCTTCCCGCTGTCACATCGGGGAGAGCACGGTATTTGATGCTGCGGCCCTTCAAATGGCCTGACTGGGTCCAGGAGGAACTCACATTCCTCACGATCGAGCTCAAGGTCTTGGGGCTGAACCGATTCAGTGTAGATTCCGCGATCACCTGCTCAATCTGAGTCTTGCTGACCTCTTCTCCCTCAGGAATCCGCAGAATCAGATCCATCGAGAGTCGCAACAGAGGATCTCGGGTTAGCGCACAGCTCATAGCTAGCAAAGGTTGTCCCTGGGGATCCTGCTCCCAGAAAAACCGCATCCCGCGAAACACAGTCACTGAGGGATCCAGTCCATACAATGTCCTCAATCGCTGAGCTGTCTCCCGCCGAGTTGATTGGGTCCGTTTCCCCAAGACATTTTGATCAATGACAGCAGCTCGGTAATCAGCCAGAGAGGCCTCAGGTGGTAGATCCTGGAACAGCCCCCTAAGCTCAGCCAGCATGATCGTGCGACCGGAGTGAGTTCCCTGCTCTCCAGCTCTGAAGCCAAAGCGCTCTGGGGAGAGAGGGCCTTCCTTCATCGTGATGATAGGGAGTGGTGATGGTGGAGCTTGGACTGGCACGATCTCGGCAACCTGATTGCTGCTAGGTGTTAACCATACCCCATAGATCACCACCCTATTACCATCACTGGTCATTTCTTCAGGTAGGAGATTGACGCTCTCCCAGGAGCCCTCATGGGCGTGCAGTGAGATTCTTGACTCATCGACTCTTAACTAGATTGGGTTGGCCCAACCCCGCCAGACCGTCTCTGCAAGCATTTTAATTTAACGTCCACGATGCGCCCCCCATCCGCACCGTCAGAGAGTTGCTGGCCTCCCTGGATCAAGCCGATCGTCTCACCCAGCTAGCCGAGATCTGTCGTCTGTCTGATCTCGCTCACCAGGTTTACCGCCGTCATGGTCCCTTCACGGGGGGTAACGCTGATCAGCCCAGCCTCAATCGTCTTCCCGATCCCCACATCATCCGCGATCAGCAGACGCACCTTCTCCAACCGCAATGCCATCAACAGTGGCACAACCTGATAAGGACGGGGCCGCACGGACAACCGTCCCAAAGATCGAAAGGGACCGGCCCCACTGCGCAGGCTCAGCCGAGCTACATCCATGAGGAGTTGGGCTGCTGTGTGATCCTGCACCTGCTGGGCTCGTGGAGGTGGAAAAGTAGCAGGCTCGATGCCCTGTGGGCCGCCAAGGGCGAACGGTTCCAGCTCCAAAGGGAGGTAGACACCGCACACCTGATCTTCATCGCCACTTAGAGGCCTGAGACAGAGGATGTCCCGGTTTTCCGAAGGCAGCACAACCCACTGTCGCCCCCGGCAAGTCACGATAGAACCCAAAGCAGGAGATGCGATCTCAGACATAGTCCCGATGGATGGCCACTCTCAGAGTCACTAGTCACCATATCACTAGACTTTGGGGACCACGACAGAAGAGTCAGCAAGCTATGTCTCACCCCGCTCAATACTGACCCGTGGGATCATGACATGTTGGTATCATTCGGGCTCTGGAGAATCAGAGATCCCCTAGCCAACTCCTCGATCAGCTCAGACACACTGCCGTAACCCATCTGATCGGACAGTTTCTGTAAACCCTCCCAAGCGGTATCCGTTAGAGAGAGCTTTCGCTGTTTCTTGGGTTCGTCATACTTCCGGGGTCTTCCTTCAACTAACCGAAATCCTTCAAATTCTTGCAGTGTATCCGGATCCTCTGG
>CAZONZ010000226.1:4999-6869 GCA_964581005.1 uncultured bacterium | reverse complement strand
CACGGGAGAGTCTTGTCTGCCGTTCATGGCACAATCTACCTGACTGCAGAAGTAACAATTAGCCTGGCGATAAGTAACTGAACAACGTATCCTTACAAAACAAAGCATCCTTTTTTATAGGTCCGCTTGTTTTCTAGGTTTACTTTTTCTAGGTTCACTTTTTCATAGGTTCACTTTTTCATAGGTTCACTTTTTTATAAGCAGATTACTTGGGCTCAGTGCTTGTGCAGGGTGTCATGGAGATCAATCAAGCGATCAGGACGAGAAAGACGGTGGAAGCGATCGATCGGGTTTGCGATCGGACTTAGGATCAAGGTGCTGCCACCACTGACTTAGAGGCCAGTAGAGGGCTGGAGCCCAGAGACTACTTAAGATCGCAGACGTAAGCGTAATTTTTTGATGGGTTAGCCAAATATTGGCCAGTGAGCGGGGGCCATCGCCCACTAGAAATGACTCGCCATCAGTGGCCACTTCAGCTGCTGAAGCGCTCACCAGCATCCATTGCAAGGCCAATAACGTTTCGGAAACCACCACCATGCCAAACGTGATCAACGCGATCGAAATAAAATCTTCTCGCACGTAGCGATGTTTCTGGAGCCGAGCCGTCAACAGCCCGACCACGGCGAGTCCCAAGGCATGGGTCGGAAAGGCATGGGTCAACCCATCCTGGATCAAGCCCAAGGCGATCCCAGCCACAGCCCCTTGAAACAATGTCCGCTCTACACTCCAACACACAACCCAGATCAAGGGCCAATCGGGGGCAATCCCACCCAGCTCCAACCCCGGCCCACGAAACCAGAGGGCCATTGTACAGACGAGGGCTGAGAGGATCGTTCCTCCCCAGATCAGTCCTAATCTAAGAGCTGGAGGTAGGCGTTTGAGCATACGAATAAATCAAGCCCCATTCCAATAACCCTAAAGGTGCTGACAGTTCCACCACAGCCTGAGGTGCCGGACTTGCATCCATATTGATCGATCGAACGGTGCCGATCACAACTCCCGCTGGGTAGAGACTACTTAAGCCAGAGGTCACGACCGTATCCCCTACCTCAACTTTGGGCTCCTTGTCAAAAAATTCCAGGATCGCCAGCTGGGATCCATCCCCCCGCATGACTCCCATATAGCGAGTTCGACTCAAGAGTACACCAACCCGGCTTGTGGGATCACTGATCAATAAAACCCGGCTTGTATTGGGAGTGGTGGCTTGAACTCGTCCCACCAGTCCCCCTGGGGCCATGACGACATCTCCCACTTGCACCTGATCGTGGCTGCCGCGTCCTAGAGTAAACTGGTGCCACCAATGATCCGCACTGCGTCCGATCACAGGAGCGGGGATCCCTTCACCCGTAATTTGATCACTAAATCCCAACAATTTTTTCAGTTCGCGGTTTTGATACTGCAGTTCGGCCACCTGCGCTTGCAGTTCTTGATTCACCACTTGACTCAGAATGACTTCTTGATCCGCTGAAGCCTGCCAGGGTAAGGTCAACCAGCGATAGGCTTCGACCAAGGGAGCTCCTTTGGCCTGCCGTAAACTCCAGGCAATCCCGATCACCAAGCTTGCTGCCACAAAACTGAGCCCGTATCGTGCCCACCACTGCCGGATTGCATCTAGCACACCGAGTCCACTCCCCACGCAACAGTAGCCACCTTTCGCTTCACCAACAAGGCAGCCTCCGACACTATATCCTGATCATGTCGAGGATGATCGAGAAGCTTCAGAAGATCTTTGGGGGATCCATGGCTGGGGTTTCGATAAACAGACAGGTGTAGGAGAGGAGGAAACCGTCTGCATCGGTTTGGACTTGCGTACTGATAAGGCAACAGCAATATAGGTTACCCAAAAGATGGTAGTACCTCGGATCAAATA
>CAZONZ010000226.1:0-4899 GCA_964581005.1 uncultured bacterium | reverse complement strand
TAACCACTACTCAGATCCCAAAATACATCTCGACCATATCCTAACCAAGGACGATCTAAAACTTTTTCGATAGCTCCAATCCAAACCTGAGTTCGGCCTGTGAGGGTAAGATCTCGACCTGCACTCGCGAGAACTGATTCTAGATTTTTCCCGATAATGGTAGCAGCTACCCCTGCGATCGAAACAAAGCTAGTAATTGCAAACGATCCGATCAACCCCCGCCAACGTAAGAGATAACAAAAGCTCAAAACGATCGCAGCTCCTAGAAAGACTGCCAGAGCTGTTTTAGAGGTTGACAGGATCAATAAGCCAAAAACAAGCCCAAAGCCAGCCCAGACCCAATATCGATGGCGCTGAGTCGCTAAGCTTAAAACTAAAAAGGCGATTGAGGCAAAACTCATGATCCCGCCCAAATTATTTTTATGGCCATATATTCCTCTCCAGGCCCCATCATGGGCTCCCACATGGATCCCTTCGGTAGGAACCCCTAGGGCATAGATCGCACTGATAGCAGCTCCTATGCCTAAAGCCCAACAGATCAATTGCAGCTGCTCTTTGACATTAAATCGAGTTGCTAAATAGATCCCAAATGCTCCAGTTTGTAACACGCCACGGGCACGGCCTAAACTCAACAAAGGATTCTCAGACCAACCAAAGGAAAAGAAGGTCAGTCCCATCACAGTCAGAAGAAAAAGATCTCCCAAAAGAGTGGATGCGGTTCGACGCCAGCGGAGGATCAGTAAACAAGAGGCTAATACAAAGGATCCATGTCGGATCAGTGTTAGAATCCGTCCATAGCTTAATAAAAGATCGAGGCTACCGGAAAAGAAGAGTAATCCTACCACCGCAAAGACTCGTTCTCCAAAGTCGAGTTTACGGAGAAGATTGATCCGAGCTTGGCTGACATAACGTTGGGTTGGCATAGTTTGCAATGGATACTCTTGATCATCCTAATGAACATGTGCAATGGTTGACGGGTGACTTTGATCAAGATTGTTGAGGGTATTGAGCGTGATCTGCGTCTCTAAACAAAGGTTAAGCCAGAATCACGGTGCGATCAATGAGAATACCGATCAATGAGAACACTACGATGAAGCGCTCTATGATGAAACACCAGCCAATGAGTCGTGTGATCGGATGGGTCGGGCTGGGGATCCTGGTCGGATGTTCACCCATTCCTCAGGGATCAGACTCTGGTGAAATGGTGAGGGCTAACGCAGAACCCCAACCGATCGATCCATCAGCCACTCAATCTGATGCACAACCCCCTACTACCGTCTATGCTGTACACCCTCAGATCTTAGCGATTCAGATCGATGTGGGGGAAACTGTCCACGGTCAACAGATCCCGTATGAGCCTGATCCAAGCGATCAGATTTTCCAACCAGGTGGGTTTGATGGGGACTGGGTGAAGCGGCAGGGACAGGTATTGGGTGCTCTCATTGGGTCGGATCAGCGCATTCTTTATACTCTGGATCAGTTAGCTGGAGCCTCTTTTGATCCAACCTGGATTGATCAACGTAGAAATTATCAGATCATGTCTCGTGATGATCCAAACTACGCTGAAGGGCAACGTCCTCGATCGGTGTTTCGTAAAACCAAGCCAACGGATAAAACCCAAACAGGCCCGCATCAAGTTCAGTGGCCCCTGCGTCATGTTCTCTACCTGAAGCTGCCACATGATCTGCAACCGGGATCCCATTATCACGTTAGATTCCCTAATGGAAGACTTGCTGATCTTGACTTTCACTACCAGCCTCAGGCGAATCATAGTGAGGCGGTTCATGTTTCTCAATTAGGGTTTCGACCTGATGATCCTGTCAAAGTTGGGTTTTTGTCAACCTGGATGGGTAATGGTGGCGGTTTATCGTATCCGGATGGACTAACCTTTTGGCTCATCGATCACGAAACTGATCAACCTGTCTTTGAGGGAAAAACGATCCTCTCCAAAGCAACCAATGATCCAGAAGATACTAATGATCGTAATTACACACTTACCGATGTTTACCTGCTAGATTTTTCTACGTTTGATCAGCCAGGTCAGTATCGTGCTTGTGTTGAGCAGATCGGATGCTCCTTTGACTTCCCGATCCAGTCTAATGCTTGGCAATCCGCCTATGTGACCTCTGTGCGGGGCTTATATCACCAACGTAGCGGGATCGAGCTTGGGCCACCCTATACGAATGTGATCCGGCCTCGTCCCTTTCATCCAGATGATGGAGTTGTGGTTTATCAATCGACTGTTCCTCTGATGGATACTCGCAATGGGTTGAGCGCTAAAGGTCCTGAGGCCAATAATTTTGATCGATTAGTATCTGGCCAAACCGATCAGATGGTTCCGGATGCCTGGGGAGGCTATTTTGATGCGGGCGATTGGGATCGACGGATCCAGCATTTGGAAGTAGCTAGACTTTTACTAGAACTTGCTGAATTGTTCCCAGATCATGCAGGTGGATTCGTTGACCTTGATCTGAATATCCCAGAATCGGAGAACGATATCCCGGATCTTGTAGACGAAGCCCTGTGGGGAATCGACTTTTTCCGGCGATTGCAGACGTCTGACGGCGGGATTCGAGGTGGGATCGAATCTTCAGCACATCCGCGTTATGGGGAAACTAGCTGGCAGGAATCCTTGACAGTCCTGGCCTATGCTCCAGATATTTGGTCTAGCTACATCTACGCGAGTGTTTCAGCACGGGCAGCCGCTTGGTTGCAGCCTCGGTTCCCCGATCGAGCTTTGGTTTATCAAGAGAGTGCTCTACAGGCGATGGAATATGCTGAGGCCGAATTGACCCATCATCAGGGAGAACCTTTCCATCATTCGATTCCAGATCATCGTAATCTAGCCGCACTTGAGTTATTTCGCCTGACGGGAGAGTCTCGTTGGCATGAGTTGTTCTTGTCTACAACTGTCTTCACCGATCCCAGTCGAGAGGTCTATGAGTGGAAGCATCATCAACACCGTGATGCAGCGTTTCTCTATGCTCGTCTGGATCACCCTGAGATCGATCCAGAGGTCCAAGCCAATGCGATCCAAGCGTTGATCCGAGAAGCTGATGTTGTCGCTGAATTTGGGCAGGGGACGGCCTTTAAGTGGACCAAGTATCATCCTGGGGAACCTGTGGGATGGGGCGGAAGTTTAGGATCACCCAAAGCGATCAGTCTCCTACGAGCTTATGCCGTCACGGATCAGGAGAACTATTTAGAAGCAGCGATCCTAGCCACTCAGTTTGCGGCTGGAGCCAATCCAGATAACTTGGTATACACCACAGGTCTAGGCCAACGCAGTCCCCAAAATCCGTTAGTTGTGGATCAGCGTGTGATGGGCCACGATCCACCTCCAGGGATCACGGTTTATGGACCTTTGGATCTTGTTCGGTTTAGTAATTTTTGGACAGTTGATTGGTTACGAGAGGTCACATTCCCGGATCCAGTTGAGTGGCCTACCAGTGAAGCGTATTTCGATGTCTACTTTTTTCCTCCGGTCACTGAGTTTACCGTGATGCAAACGATCGGTCCAACGGCTTACACTTGGGGCTATTTAGCTGCACGGGATTGAACTGAGTACCACATATTCTTTAACGCTGGGATCGATCCATTGGATCCATTGAACTTTGGAGGTCGTGCAGCGCCAAGAGGACCAGAAGGGGTTCCAGGTGCTACCGAAGCGTTGGGTTGTGGAGCGGACGTTATTCCTAAGAGCACGTCAAGATCCCAAGCCCAAAGAATCTGAAGCTCCAGCCGGAGAACGGCGAACGATCGCATCGGTAATTCGGATGACTCGTTGGATCGGGGCTACGTCATGCACTCGAATGAGATCAGCACCGCGATCGATGGCAATCGAGACAGCAGCGGATGTCCCTTCGATCCGTTGATCGGGGGGTAAATTGAGGGTGTAGCCGACGAATGATTTCCGCGACGGTCCAACTAAGATCGGATAGCCCATTCGGGTCAACTCAGCCAAGCGATCGATCAGTTCCAGATTCTGCTCTACTGTTTTGCCAAAGCCAATTCCCGGATCTACGATGATTCGATCGGCTGGGATGCCTGCGTTGAAGCCAATCTGGATCGAGTCCAGCAGTTCGGTTTGAATGTCGGCGAGGAGATCGTCATAGTCAACCCCGATGTAGCGACCGCCCAGTTGCTGAGTCTGAGCCACATCCTTGGGACGACTGCGATTATGCATGATCACCACAGCAGCCCCCGTAGCCGCCGCGACTTCTGCCATGTTGGGATCCATCCGCAATCCCCAGACATCATTGATCAATTCGGCTCCAGCGGCGATCGCTTGGCGGGCTACTTCAGCTTTGTAGGTATCGATCGAGATGGGGATGGGCAAGGTTGGGGCGAGGCGTTCAATGACGGGGATCACGCGATCGAGTTCATCCTGCTCGGAAACGGGCTGGCTTCCGGGTCGAGTGGATTCACCGCCAATGTCAATGATGTCGGCTCCGGCCTCGACTTGAGCTTGGGCCTGATCTACCGCTGCTTGGATCCAGTCGGGATGACTCAGCATACCGTCCCCAGAGAACGAGTCCGGCGTGACATTGACAATGCCCATCAGATAGGTCCGCTGACCCCAGATCCAGGTTGACGATCGCCATTCCAGCTTGCCGCGATTGATCATAGACACAACGATCCTGAAGATTAACTAGGGTTGTCAAGAATAGCGTGCGGAAACCTAGGGCGGCTATTGGATCAGATTGGATCCTGCCTCAGGCTGGTTGGAAGATCCGTTTGAAATGGCATTTCAGGGATCTCCGTTCCAAGGATCTCTGGTTAGGGATCTCGATTTAGGGATCTCCGTTCCAAGGATCTCTAGCTAGGAATCTCGATTCTATGAACTAAGCTAGAACTCAGATCGAGACGTAGGACGAGGCAGCATCATGACTCAAACGC
>CAZONZ010000225.1:0-6937 GCA_964581005.1 uncultured bacterium | reverse complement strand
CATTCTGTTCACGATGGGGGTTGGATCGCCCCCCCTACTCACCTGATGCTGGCTGAAGGATTGCTTGGAGGGTGGATCCATGTCTGGCGGGCGGAACTCACTCAGGATCCGGATCAGCTTGAACAGCTTCGCTCGTTTCTCTCCATGGATGAATGGCAGCGAGCTCAACGGTTTTACTTCCCCCATCACCGGGATCGCTTTATGGCCAGTCGCGGGATCTTGCGAGCGATCTTGAGCTGCTATGTTCAGATCCCTGCTGCTGCCATTCAGTTTCACTACAGCGATCGAGGCAAGCCGTTTCTAGCCCATGTACCGGGATCGATCTGTCGGGATCTAGAATTCAATGTTTCTCACTCTGAAGATCAAGCTCTCTATGGATTTACCGTGGGGTGTCCGATCGGCGTCGATCTAGAGCACCTCCGACCTGTACATGATCTCAAGGGGTTAACCCAACGCTTTTTTGCTCCCTCCGAACACCTGCAGATTCAATCTCTACCTCCCGATCAGCAACCGCTAGCCTTTTTTCAATACTGGACTTGCAAAGAAGCCTATTTGAAAGCGATCGGTGCAGGCATTGGACAACTTCACCATGTTGAGATCGGATTTGATCCTCAAGCTAATCCCTATCTAGTGCATGGGGCTGATTCCCATGTTCCCCTGGATCAGTGGTCGATTCGCCAGCTGGACGTTGCGCCAAGTTACACAGCTGCTGTTGCCGTTCCTCATCAAGGTAAGCGAGTGATCGGTTATGCCTATTCAAAAAGCCTATTAAAAGCCTACTAAAATAGTGAGGCAGCGAGAGGTGAACACGAGGTCAAGACGATGGCAAAGGCGGAGCGGTTAACCATTCGACTGGATCCTGACTTAAAACAGGCTCTAGTCAATCGATCGGAGCAAACGGGCCAAAGCATTAGCCATTTGGTGGCCCAAGCCGTGAAAGCCTATCTGGAGTCATCAAACCAGGATGCAACCGATCTTCATGCAACCTTAACCGATCTAATCGTGCGAGTTGAACACTTAGAGGAGCAGATGCAGTACCCCGATCGTTCTCCTGCTTATTCAGAAGCCCCTCCGACTGCCCACTCCACAACTCGCCCTATGGGGGAGGATGATCTCACCTGGATGCCACGACGCCCCGCAGATCTGCCAGAACCTGATTATAGTCTTTTGACTCCATCGGCTAGTTCCAAGCGATCCGAAACCGATATGGGCTCAGCCGATCCCAATTTATGGGATCCCTTGCGGGCTAGTTTTGAAGATTGGCTCTTTCGGATCTGGTCACAGTTAGCGACGGATCAATTCACGAATGACCCACAGGATCGGCTTGGACTTGGGCACAATTGGGGGTGTCCGATCCCGATTGATCAGGTCCATGAGCTTGGATTTTATGACATGCGACTCCAACGTTTTCAAGATCGACTGATCGCTGCCGAAATTCCTGGATTGGGCTTGATGGTCGATACCAATACCGTGATCCTAGAAGATGATCTATTGACGAGTGGATGCGATCCAAAGCTGCTAACATTCTTTAATGTGATGGAATCGAATGTGGATCTTACATTCAATCTCAACTAGGAGTCATGATCATGATCCGTGTCTGGAAACCCTTGAATCCTCTACTACTCAGATCCTCTCGGCCATTCGCTTTAGCGATCCTGAGTGTGTTCATCACAGCCCTCTCTCTCCAACTCGTTTCAGCTCCTGGGTTTGCTGTTGGCACAGATGATGATGATCCCCCACATCGATCTACGCCCCAACCTACTGACTACACAGCTGGTAAACAGGCTATCGAGGCTGAAGATTGGGCTACAGCGATCCGTCATTTTGAAAAAGTGGTTGCCATCGATCCCAAGAATGCCAACGCCTGGAACTACTTAGCCTACAGTCACCGCCAGTTGGATCAGCTAGATAAAGCATTTGCCTATTACGAGAAAGCCCTGGCCCTAGATCCAGAACATTTGGGCGCACTGGAGTATCTGGGGGAAGCCTATCTGCAAGTGGATGATCCGGATCAGGCAAACGCCCAACTAGAGAAACTGGAAGCGATCTGTGGGACCGAGTGCGAGGAATATCAAGAGTTAGCAGAAGCGATCGAAGAGTACACGAAGGATCGCGGAGAGCAGTAAAATAACGGGTTACTTGGCTTTGGAAGGCGAGAAAAAGGAGAAGTCTGTGCTCGATCAGCTCACTGTGTCTGACTTTCAAGCGGTCGTTGGATCCCGATTCCTGCTGCAGCTAGGGAAGGCGGGATCGTTAGGGTTGGAGTTGCTAGAAGCGGAGATCCTTGGTAGCCCTCCGGCAGAGCCTCGTCGCCATGCTTTTTCCCTCCTGTTTCGGGGACCATTAGAACCAGAGTTGTTCCAAAGTATTTATGCCCTCACTCACGAAACGCTTGGATCCCTGGAGATTTTTTTAGTTCCTATCAATCGAAAGCAAGATGGCTTCTATTACGAAGCAGTGTTTACTTAGAACTTCAACAGGTTACTACTCCGATGTTTAACTCGAATTCTAGTTTAGGATCCCTTCAATTTCGTCCAATCCAGACTCAGGATCAGGCATTTTTATATCAGGTTTATGCGAGTACTCGATCTGAGGAAATGATGGTGTTGCCCTGGACAGAAGAGGAGAAACATCGCTTTTTGCAGATGCAGTTTCAAGCTCAGCATAGCCATTATCAGCAGTATTATGCCCAGGCTGAATTTTTGATTATTTTGCAAGCCGATCAGCCGATTGGGCGGTTGTATCTAGATCGGCGTCATGACGAGATCCGGATTGTCGATATTGCCCTGTTACCTGCTTATCGAAATCGGGGAATTGGGACTGCTCTATTGTACCAGATCTTGGCCGAAGCAACTCAAAAAGGGCTGCTGGTTAGGATCCATGTAGAGACCTTTAACCCGGCCTTGCGGTTGTATCAGCGCTTGGGATTTGTGGATGTAGAGACCAACGGAGTATACTATCTCATGGAATGGCGACCTCCTTCTCATGCGAGATTGGATCAGCGTTAGGACATCTAACTCCATAGATTTAGCGTCAAGAGAGTGATCCGCAATCAAACTTCACATAAGATAGTAATCATTTATCAAAAACGCGTAAAATCAACTAGGTTTTGTCGGATACCAGCAGAAGAATCTAGTAGGATCAAGGTGGCATTGCTCTCTACCGAATCACCATCGCAAGAGTGTATGAATTCTGTTCGCTAGAGAATCTTCTGCTCCAGTTGAAAATGTTCGAGTCCTGTTGAGAAGTACAGCGCTTTTCAGTGTTTACTCATACAACAACTTGAGATCTGGATCTGTTTTGATGCCTGTGTCTTCTAGCTCTGGGAGCGGCTGTCTGGGTGAAACGATCTCCATGAGGAAATGGGCCTATGTCTGAACCTTTTTTAGCGGAAATTCGCATGGTCGGATTTAATTTTGCCCCACGGGGCTGGGCCTTGTGTGATGGTCAGATCCTACCCATCAATCAAAATCAATCCCTCTATTCCCTGCTAGGCACGACCTATGGTGGGGATGGTCGGACGAGCTTTGCCTTGCCGGATCTGCGGGGCCGCACTCCGATTCATACTGGATCCGATGGGTTTGGCCCCTTTCATACTCTGGGACAGAAAAGCGGGGAAGAAACCCATACCTTGACTACATCAGAAATGCCCCAGCATGATCATATCCTCACAGCTTCTAATACGGATGGGAACACAGCCAATACAAACAACAATATCTTGGCTCGGGAAGTAGGGGATCCCTACACTACACCCAGCAACTTGATCGGTGTGTCATCGGCCATTACCAACGTGGGTGGAGGTCAGGCCCATAACAACATGATGCCTTACCTAGCGGTGAATTTCTGTATTGCCCTGCAAGGGCTATTCCCATCTCGAAACTAAGGAGGTCTCCATGTCAGAACCATTTGTTGGTGAAATCAGAATGTTCGCAGGCAACTTTGCGCCTCGAGGGTGGGCTTTCTGTGATGGTCAGTTGCTAGCGGTTTCTCAAAATGATGCTCTATTTTCCTTGTTGGGTACGATTTACGGGGGGGATGGTCGTACCACCTTTGGGTTACCGGATCTGCGAGGTCGGATCCCGATTCATGCCGGATCCGGTCCTGGACTGAGTCCTCGCAGATTAGGGGCAAAAGGGGGAACAGAAACAGAAACACTAACTGAGAATCAACTGCCCAGTCATAGTCATACCTTGCAGGGAAGCGGACTCAACGGCAATGATCCTTCTCCCCAAAATCATGTTTTAGCGACTTCAACCATCATCCAGCCCTTCGCCCCGGTAGAGCCGCTTGATGCTAAGTTTGCCTCCAATTCGGTTTCCAATGTGGGTGGCAGCCAATCTCATAGCAATTTGCAACCGTTTCTGTGCATCCACTTCATTATTGCCCTGTTTGGAATTTACCCATCCCGTCATTAAAACCTTGAGGAGAAAACTATGTCAGAACCCTTTATTGCTGAGATCAGAATCTTTGCAGGTAACTTTGCCCCTCGGGGTTGGGCATTTTGTGACGGGCAGTTGCTGCCTATTGCCCAAAATACTGCTCTTTTTTCTCTGATTGGCACCACCTATGGCGGAGATGGCCGCACCACCACTGCTCTGCCCAATTTGCAGGGAAGAGCCCCCATGCATCCTGGACGGGGTCCTGGACTTACCTCTCGCCGCTTAGGGCAACGGGGTGGATCCGACACCATTACCCTAGCCGAATCTCAAATGCCTAACCACACTCACGCCTTTATGGGAACCACTGAAAATGGTGTGCAAGGGACTTTAACCAGCTCAGCCATTTTGGCTCGTAGCCGAGGTGGTGCACTCTACCAAACCAATAGCAGTGGTAATTTAGTGAATATGGCTAATCAGGCTTTACCTAGTGCGGGTGGCAGCCAATCCCACAACAACATGCAGCCATTTCTGACCATCAACTTCATTATTGCTTTAGTGGGTCTGTATCCATCTAGAGATTAAGCTCGCGGTTCACGGACTCAAGCGGACTTAAACCTGCACAAGCGTCAATGGGATTTTGATCGCAGCGGCGCTTGTGTTGGGATTATCCCTAAACGCTTTGGTTCCTGCTATGGAGTGGGACAAGAAGCAACTGCACCAAAATTGACGGTGCCAGTGATGGTGGAGGTGGCGCTATTGTTGACACTATTCAAATTTGCTTGACTGGTTTGCACAACATTGTAAGTGTCTGTATCTTGTCGTAGCCGTAGATCCGTACTTCCGCCTGTGTTGGTGAAGGTATTGCCTTGGACATCGGCACAGATCGTACCATTGGCACCTGAATTGTCGTTAATCACCAAACCCCGATCAAAATCAATTTCGCGGATGAGATTGTTGGTGACGGTTGCATTGACGGTGTTGGTGTTGACATTGGCAGTGATGAAGATGCCTTCAAAGTCATCCACTTCCTGTACGGTATTATTATCAATCAATAGGGTCATGGTGCCAGTTCCCTCATTGCGGGCTGAAATCCCACTACCAAGGTCGGATCCAGAGGCGGTGGTGCCAAACGTTCCAATGGTGCTATCTTGAATAGTCCCTTGCAATGTGCCCGTAGCAGATCCGTTCAGGAAGAAATTAATCCCTGTAGCTCGAATACCCGTGATACTGGTATTGCTAATACTGGTGGTGAGATTGCCTGATCCAACATCAAGGGTGCCACTGATCCCCACATTCATGCCGTCAAACGTACTATTGTTACGCACAGTTAAGGATCCGGTAGCACCATTGTCAACATCTAGTGATAGACCTGTGCCTTGCAGACCACCATCGCTGAGAGCGGCAATGCCATTGCCAAAGTCACTGTCATCCACAATCACGTTAAACGCATTAGCAGAAGCAGTTTCCATCTCTAATCCACCCCGGCCCACGCCATTCACGGTTTCCTCAAAATCTCCCCGCGTGATCGTCATATTGAGGCTATTGGATCCGCTGAAGTTTTTGAGCAGAAATAGTCCACCTCCAGTATCGCGGCTAATAAAGTCAGTGATGGTCACGGTGCCAGTCAGGTTCTGGAACTCCACATTATGCTCATTGCCCTGATTGCCAAACTCTTCCACTGTGACATCCGTCATCGTAAGATTACTGACTCCAATGCCACTAATCCCTACTTCCCCATTGTTGTTGTTCACGCCAGCACCAGTTTCCGTTCCATCGATCGTGACATTATTCAGGATGATGGTGTCGACAGTATTGAGTTTCACCCCAGCATAGTTGCCAGCAATGGAGTTCAATGTGCTCAACACGTTACCCGATGTGCCACTATCTGAAGATGCTACCCCTGTCAAATTTATATTGTTGATGTCAATGTTGTTGGTACTAGTGAAGTCCAGACCATTTTGGCTGATGCTCTGACAGGTGCCACCGGATCCACCCGTGGATCCAGTCCCTGTAATCTGGAAACCACCACTACCCGCGTTACTCACCAACACACAGTTGGTAGCGTTACTGGCGGAAATCCTTTGGAACGTCAGGCCATAGGTGGTGGGGGGGCCGGATCCGACGGATCCAATAGTGGTATTGGTAAAGCTGAGTGCCGTATCATCAGTGGTCGTGATGGTGTTGCCCGTTCCTGTGACTGTGATGGTACCGCCGTTGGTGGCGTTGAAGCCTATGCCTGAGGTAGTATCAATATCTAAGCCGCCATTGAAGTTAATCGTCCCGCCGCTATTGTTGGCCAGGTTAATCCCAGTCGCGGTGGTGGTAGCAGCCGTGATAGCACTGTTAAAGGTGGCAGTCCCGGATCCCATCGTATTGATGGCGACAGCATTGACAGCATTGGTTTGGCTAATGATCCCGGTATGGCTGATGCTAGTGACATTACTGCCATTCACATTGAAGGCTACTCCCGACGGATCCGTAATGGGAGCATTGCTGAAGCTAAAGGATCCTTGGGATCCGCCAATAATATCAATCCCAGCATCTCCACCATTCAACGT
>CAZONZ010000224.1:0-6950 GCA_964581005.1 uncultured bacterium | reverse complement strand
ATCAGAGATTGCCGCGCTATCCCTCCCCACCCCGCTTCACTGAGGGTGGGGACACCCGCTTAATCGTTGTGGGTGATCCGGACATTGATGATCCTGAGACAGAGTTTTACCGTCAGCTCTACCAGGGAGCTTAGTCGTTGGTGGAATGGCGCTAAGCCGCTGATCCTTGCCTCTAATCCCCTAGCCAGCGCTGGAGTAATACACCCAACAGCAAACCTAATCCTCCAAACCGTAAGGCTTGCCAAAATCCGGTCGGGGGCACATGCAGATCCTGTAGATAGGTTTGCATTCGGGTTTCTAGAGCGGTGATCTGCTCCTGGAGCTCTTGCCACTGGGCGGGAGGGATTTGATCGAGGGCCGCTAATTCCTTTAAGTCAGCAACTTGATGGTGCAACACCTGGAGTCGCTGAGCAAAGGCGTCCAGATCGTCTAGTTGAGAGCGGTCCTGGGGGGGCTCTGCAGGTGGCACCTCAGCCTGATCCGTTGGGCCTGACGATCCGGAAGCAGGAATGGGATCAGGAGGAGAAGATCCGTTCAGAGGTTCACGGTGGGCTTCGTTCATGAGATCGGCTCCTCTGCCGTCACATCCGGTGAAACTGCCTCGTTGGGCAAACTCGCCTTGTCAGGTGAAGTCGATCGGGCGGGTTGGGGAGCAGCATCGGTACGGGGCAACGATCCGGATCCAAAGCCGATCTGGATTTCATTAAATGGACGCGCTTGATAGTTGTCCGGATCCACCAGACTCAACCCAAAGATCGATCGAATCGCATTCTCAACTTCGCTAATGGGGCGATTCCCTACAGATTCGTATACTATCTCACCGGACGGATCAAAGATCACGGTTTGGGGTACACGACCTGTGAAATACTGGCCAGGACCACCCGGATTGCTGAGATCAAGCCCGTCAATCGCATAAGGGATAAAGTAAACCCCTAGTCCATAGCGAACCTGTAGATTAGCGATCGCTGGGGCATACTGCTTACAATCCTTGCTGTCGTCAATGTAGTAGACCAATACAGCAGGTACCTTTTGAGCAGTGGCTTGTTCAACAGTCACTCGTGGCGGGACCATGCCCCCATTCGATCCATACAGGGCAAAAATATTGCCGTCGTAACGATCATCTTGGAACCCAGCCCAACTAGGGGAAGATCCCAACACCAGCATGAGTCCAGAGAGGATAACGATCATGACGACTTGGGGTAGCCTCGTGATCCAGTAACTCCACTGATGTGTCCAGGATCGAGAAATTACCTGCAAAAGGGATCGAAGGAAGGGGACAATTGGCAATGGCATGATCATAGTGATAAATGATTGGGCTGAAGGCACATCCTCATTCTAAGGGAGTGCTGATCCAACGCTCCTTCGATGTTGGCTCTACAATGAGATGGCAGCTAAGGTCTGGATCAGACAACGCTGCCCAAGGATGGATCATGCAGCAGCGGGGGAAACTGATTTGGATGACATCTACTTGGCTTAGTGCGGTAAACTAAGTAGATAAGGTTGGATCTACCTATTGATTAGCTCCTCTCACCTCACCCTAAGGGGTTGGCAATTGATCCGATCGACACGCTCTTTATTGCGGCTGTTATGGTTCAGATCCGTCCTCAGCGCTGGCGCATCCAATCGGCTAATCCTGATCAAGCTGCTGATCTGGCAGCCAAACTGAACCTGCATCCTCTGATTGCTCAACTGTTGATCAATCGAGGCATTGATACTCCTGAAGCCGCCCTGATCTACCTCGATCCTAGCCAGCTCCAGCTTCCGGATCCGTGTCTGGATTTTCCCGATTTGTCCCGATGTGTTGATCATTTAGCAACGGCGATCCAGCAGCACCAATCCATTGCGATCTGTGGCGATTACGATGCCGATGGAATGACCAGTACAGCCGTCTTACTGCGCACCTTCCGGCATCTGGGAGCCCAAGCCGACTATGAGATCCCCAGCCGTATGACCGAAGGCTACGGGATCAATACTCGGATCGTTGCAGATCTTCATCAGCGTGGGATCCAGATCATCATCACGGTTGATAACGGGATCGCCGCGCTCGAACCTATCCAGCTTGCCAAAGATCTGGGACTTACCGTGTTGGTAACGGATCATCACGATCTTCCCGCCCAACTTCCTCCCGCCGACGCGATCTTGAATCCCAAAATGATCCCGGAAACCTCTCCCTATCGAGGTATGGCCGGGGTTGGCGTTGCCTATCTCTTAGCCCTAGCCTTGGCCGAACGGATGGGATCGCGGGCTGGATTGGAACGGCCCTTGCTAGAGTTGCTGACCCTGGGCACGATTGCAGACATGGCTCCCTTGATCGGAGTGAATCGCCACTGGGTCAAACAAGGATTAGATCTGCTACCTACCTCTGGGATTCCAGGGATCCGCGCCCTGATGCAGGTCAGTGGTCTAGAGCAGCGCTGGATGGCTGGATCATCAACAGGTCTGAAGCCGGAAGCGATCGGGTTTGGGTTAGGGCCTCGGATCAATGCTGTGGGTCGCTTAGCCCAGCCGCGTGTTGTGATCGAACTCTTGACCACCGAGGATCCAGAGGCAGCCCTCAGCCTAGCCCAGGAATGTGAGGATTTGAACCAGGAGCGACAGCGTTTATGCAAAGAGATCGAGCAAGCTGCCATCGATCAGATTGAATCGTCTAACCGCGATCTGAGTGCCGATCGGGTTCTGACCGTTTTAGGCCAAGACTGGCATCATGGCGTGATTGGGATCGTCGCCTCCCGTTTAGTTGAACGTTATGGAGCTCCTGTTTTTATCGGATCCGAGCTAGACGGCGAGATTCGCGGATCTGCCCGTGGGATCCCAGAGTTCAATGTCTTCGAGGCTCTGGAGTCTTGCCGGGATCTCTTTTGCAAGCATGGCGGTCACCCAGCCGCTGGTGGATTTAGTATGGTGGCTGATCGATGGCCGGAATTAGAAGCACAGTTGCAAACTTACGCTCAAACCGTTTTAGATCCAGAGCATATTTGTCCCTTAATTCAAATTGATGCCGCTGCCGAACTTCCGGATCTTGATTACCAGTTCTATGAGCAACTCCAAATTCTACAACCCTGCGGGATCGGCAATGCTGAACCGTTATTGTGGACCGCCAATCTCAATGTGATCCGCCAGCAACTGATTGGCAAAGATCGATCGCATGTGAAACTGCAGCTTCAAGATCTCAATCAACGGGATCAGCACCACCGACCGACTCGCAAAACGGCGTTACTTTGGGGTGCCGGATCGGATCAGTTACCGCTTCCAGCTTGGGTCGATCTGGCCTACTCGATTCGCTTGAACGTCTGGAATGGAGAAACAGAGATCCAGTTAGAGGTGAAAGGGATCCGTCCAGCTCAAGCCCATCGAGACTCCTGTGCAGGGCAACTCCCTTTGTGGCAGCTTCAACCTGCGATCCCCTCAACCCTTGCCTCACCCCCCTCACCCTTCAGCACCACCATGCCCACCTCCAACCGTAAATCCCGTCGAAAGCTTCACCCTCCTGAAGACATGGATCCCACTCTTACACCCAATCTCACTGGGGATCCAGATCCCGTCATTGATCAAGATGCCCCCCTTGATCCGGAATGTGCAGACCCTAGCTCAGCCTTGCCCGAACCGATCTTGATTTACAAGCGAGCACCTGCTATTCCCTACCCCTTGGAATGGCACGATATGGATCGGCTCTCAACTCGCCTGCCTGAATGTCAGGGCACTGCATTACTCTATGGCTACCGCCGTCCTGAATTATGTCCAGATCCCGTCAACCGTGATCCAAGCGAAACTGCAGTCAACGATCTCCACGCTAGAAACGCGCAACTCCCCTTAACGATCCACTACGATCGGCCTTTAGCGGGTCATCACTACGATCAGATTTTGCTGTGGAGCTGGCCCCCTTCGATCACCCATCTAGCCTGGTTACTCGCCTCAGCCCAGCCTGCTGGATCCACTCACCAAATCTATGTGCATTACCAGCGTGTGCCTCTGATCTCAAGCGATCTGCTGCGCCGTCAGTTGCGAGCTTATCTACAAGCTGCTCACGCCGAAACGAGTGATCCTCCTCAAGTGGATCTGCTTCGGTTAGCACAACAGTGGTGGTTGGCTCCCAGCACCTTAGTGGCAGGGCTTCGATCCTTGGGCTATTGCTGTCTTGACTTTGGCAACACTGGATCGGTGCCGGAAGAACTACGGAAGTTGGATCGGTGGTTTTCGCTGCCCTGGTCGGTTGTGGCAACCATGCTCGAAAAACAGGGCGTGGTGTAACACGCTTTAGGTTGTGCCGCGAAGATCTTGATAGAGTTGTTTGCGGCGGGCAACGTTAGCTGGAGAATCAGGCCGTTGACTGTATTCCTCCATGGCATTCGTTAACCGGGTCTTCGCCTCCTCAGAGGTCTCCTGAGGATGAGCAGGGCGCAGGACATACATCATCATGTTGACCGCCTCAGCTGATGAAATCTGCAGCTCAGACTTGTCGGCTGGAACAATTGCAATTCGATCGTCAGACGTCACAATCGTGACCTTGTCGCCCTTCTCCAAGATTTCTAACGCTTTGTCAATGGGAATCAGCATGTCACACTCCAGGGGGATGATCTAACTTCGTATAGCTGTGCATCATATTATACTTTTGGAACTCCTATTTTGGGGACTCCAGTCTTGATGAGGATCTTAGCTTGCCTCACAAAACAGATCTATCACGGCTTAGGGTGGCATCTCTGCTGCTGGATCTGGATTGAATCAGATCCCCTTATTCCCAGAGTTTTCTCTATGATTCCCCAAAGAGATCTCAATCATTAACTCTCCAGCAGTCCGAATCTGTCATCTACACTGATTATTAACTTGGTATTAAATTCTGATAGCTTGGGTGAGAGAGGTGCTAGGAATTCGGAACCTCGTATCCCCCTTGCCATCCCCTTGCATTTCCATCCCTATCTCCTGAGACCTTACCATGAGCACATCCTCGACCCTCGATCCTACCGCCACCCCAGTTGAAACAGTAGCTGCAGCGATCTCTACCCCAGCTGTTGAATCTCAAACGGGTAGTCAGGCTCATCCTGAAGCGGCTCCCCATGATCCAGCTACCGAAGCGAGAGCCCAAACGGATGCTGCTCTAGCCGAAGCCCTGGCTGCTGATCTGACTCCCGTCACCCGTCCAATCGGTCGAAATCGGTTCAAGGTTGTGGGCACCTTTATGGGCAACCGTCCGATCATGGCAAGTGATCTCAACGTGGTTGGAACGATCATGAATCGCCCAATCGAGGCGACAACCTTCAAAGTAGCTCATCTGTTTATGAATCGTCCTGTCGAAGCCAATCAACTCCAGGTTGTTCGCACCTTCATGGGAAATCGCCCGATCATCGCCAGCCAGTTCTAGAAATCGATTAACGGAACGGGATAAATCAGATCTTCGCAACCTTTGCCTTGATCTGAGCTTGGGACTTCAGCCTGATGCGCATTACTATGGCTTGAGAAAATCGATCAGCTGGATCACTCGTTCCCATCCTGCACCACTTGCTACGATCATGCGGGCAAGATCAACTCCTGCTCTGTAGGTTTCGGCCTGACCTGCCACCTGAAGGGCCAAGCCAGCATTCAGAGCAACGGCATCTTGCTGGGCGGTTGTTCCCCTGCCTTGGAGTACATTGGTCAGGATCTCAATATTGTCTTGAAGTTCACCTCCTTGAAGGGCTGTTTTCGGAGCCTCATGCAACTCTAACTGCCTAGGATCTAAACCTTCTGCAGCCACAACCCCATGCTTGAGAACTCCTAGATCGGTGGGTTGTTCCAACCCTGCTTCATCCATCCCTTCTTGACTATGAAGCACGATCGCTTGCTCACACCCTAAAAGCCGCAATGCCTCGGCCATCCTGATCACAAGACTTGAATCATAGACCCCGATCACTTGTCGCGTTGGTCCGAGGGGATTAACTAGAGGCCCTAATAGGTTAAAGATCGTTCGCACCTTCAAGGTCCGCCGATAGGAGACCACAGCTTTCATCGCTGGGTGCCAGTTGGGTGCAAACAAAAAGGTGATCCCCACCTCCTGCACAGCAGCCCGAATCTGTTCAGAAGGAGCAGCCAAATTGATCCCCAACCCTTCTAGAACATCCGCCGATCCCACCTTACTGGAGGCTGATCGATTGCCATGTTTCGCCACAGGGACTCCAGCAGCACTCACGACAAACGCAGCCGTCGTCGAAATATTGAATGTCCCAGACCCATCCCCCCCCGTGCCACAGGTATCCACTAACAAGGGTAAATTCAGGGGTTCTCCGATCGAAGCGCGCTGCAGCACTCGTGCCATACCGGCCAGCTCCGCTGCAGTGACTCCCTTGGCTTGAATCGCAGCCAGGATCGCCCCAGACACCACATCAGGGATCGCGCTATCTAACCACCCATTCATCAACAGCTCCGCCTGAGCTTCGGAAAGGGACTCACGATCCAGCAATTGCTGCAGCAGTTGAGACCACAATGTCGCATTATCAGGGCTGGTCATATGGGCTCACTCAGTGGATAAAGATGTTAATCCCACCAACTGTATCATCTGGGGTCAAGGATCGGTTAGGCCAGTTAGACGGAGAGAGACGGATTGCTAACGCTGATCCTTCTTCTAGAGTTGACATCCTTCTGGAGTTGACATTATGAAGAGAAAAGGTAGAAGATAGGACTCAGTTCAATTTGGGCTAATCACGATGGAGCAGAGCCTTTACTCTGAGCTTGAATCCGATCTTGATTCAAAGCTGAATTTAGCGTTGCAGTGTCAAGAAATGGGTGATTTACAACAGGCTGAAACCATTTGCCTGGAACTGCTGGAGCTACATCCTGATCACCCTCAATTACTTCTGACCTTAGGTACAATTGCTCATCAAGTTGGATCTTTGGAAATAGCTCATTTTTTCCTTCAAAAAGGTATCCAATTTGATCGAGGCAATCCTCTGTTTCATTACAAGCTGAGCTTAGTATATCAG
>CAZONZ010000223.1:0-6973 GCA_964581005.1 uncultured bacterium | reverse complement strand
TCGGGATGACAGGATTCGAACCTGCGGCCCTCTGCTCCCAAAGCAGATGCGCTACCAAGCTGCGCTACATCCCGGAGGCTATGTTAGTTTAGCAAAGAACCTAAACAGCCTCAAGGGTTACCTTGTTGATTTTTTGATCTTCCAAGATCGCTTGACCCAGGCTGGTGCGTTTCTCCAGGAGTTCGGTATGCAACGATCGAAATGGGTTGCCATTGCAACAGGTGCCATTGCCATTATCCTGAGTCTGGCTTACCTGATTCTGGTTCAGATCCTTGATTATCGGGGTGAGTTTCTCCCTGCTCCTGTGGAAGGGATCGGCATGATATCAGCAATTTTGAATTAAGGAGCTAATCGATCCATGTCCCTTGCTCACGGTGATCTTTCCTGTCCTGAAGTTAGCTTGCAGCGGATCAGCACTTACGATCTCGATCCACTCCGACAGGCTTTAGCTAAAACGCTGGCTCCTTGGGGTGGAATGCAGGCTTTCATGCCTAGTTCAACAGGATCTAAGCCAGCTAGAGTCTTGCTGAAACCCAATCTTCTGACCGGATCGCGGCCTCAACAGGAATGTACGACTCGATCGGAACTCGTGCAGGTTGTCGCTGAAGCGGTGATCGATGCGGGTGGACAACCGTTTATTGGGGATAGTCCTGCTTTTGGTAGTGCTCGCGGGGTTGCAGAACAAAATGGTTTGGCATCAGTCTGTGAGCAACTTCAGATTCCGATCGTGGAGTTTCATGGCCAGAAATTCAACTCCGTCGGAGCGACCTTTGATCATTTACGGCTCAGTCAGGAAGCGATGCAAGCCGATTGTGTGATCAATTTGCCCAAGGTGAAATCCCACGTCCAGTTACATGTCACGCTTGGAGTGAAAAACTTGTTTGGGTGTGTTCCAGGCAAGATGAAAGCGTGGTGGCATATGGAAGCCGGTAAAGATGCTCTTCGCTTTGGCAAGATGCTGGTGGAAACAGCTATGACGATCAACCCTCAATTGACCATTGCGGATGGGATCCTGGGACACGAAGGGAATGGTCCTAGCCACGGTCAACCTCGCCCCCTGAATCTGCTGGTGGCTTCACCTAGTGTGTTCGCCCTCGAACGAGTTTTGTTAGCGATCTTGGAAGCGGATTTAACCCAAGTACCTGTGTATCAAGCAGGCAAAGCCTTAGGCATGATCCCAGAGCTTGACGAGATCACTCTCTATGGCCCAACGTGGGAAACCTTTGTGCTGGGCGATTGGCAGTTTCCCGATCGAATGGTGCCTATTGACTTCGGCGCACCACGAGTGATCCGCTCCACCCTCAAGCACTTACTCACGCTTTGGTCTGAACCACGAGTTCGAGCCTGAAGGATCCAGGGGTCAGCTTGTCGAGGGGAAGGAGTTTAATCCGAAGCTTAATCTGAGCAAGGCGCTTAATCGGTTGCAAGAACTCGCTATCCCAAGCAGACTGACCCAAGCAGACTGACCCCAGAGATCAGATTTTCCGAGAGTAGTACTCAACCACCAGCAGCTCGTTCACGGGAGCACAGATCTGATCGCGGGGGGGCAACTCTTTGATCCGGCCCTTCAGGTTGTCTCGATCAAATTCCAAGTACTCTGGCAGGAACAATCCGGGATATTCAGCATAGGTGGTTATCAGCTTGCGGGAGCTATCTTGTTTGCGAACGGTGATCACATCGCCAACTCGACACCGATAACTGGGGATCGAGACCCGCCGACCATTGACCTCAATATGGCCGTGATTGACCACTTGCCGTGCAGCGGGGATCGTCGGAGCCATACCCAGCCGAAACACAATACAATCCAGACGCATTTCCAATAGCTGGAGCAAGGCTAGCCCTGTGGCCCCTTTGGAGCGACGGGCTTGTTTCATATATCGCAACATTTGGCGCTCGCTAACGCCATAGTTAAGTCGAACTTTTTGTTTTTCTTCCAGTCGGATCGCATACTCAGACTTTTTCTTGCGGTCGGCCCCGTGCTGGCCTGGGGGGTTGGCATTCTTGGGCCGCTTGCGGGTCAGACCAGGGAGATCAAGTCCGCCAAAACGACGGACAACTTTGAGGCGTGGGCCAGTAAAGCGAGACATAAAGCCTAGTGGATTAGAAGATCACAGCAGTCTCTCATTATAACGATCAACGCTGGGATTTTTGCAAGTGGGAAAACCCGGATCATTCTAGTTCTTAACCCAATCAGGCTCGATCATGCCTTCAGACGAACGCTGTCCAACTCTGTTGCATCAGGTTGAGGCATCTGTTCTTGCTGCGTCTCGATCACCATACTGATGCCGTTCACCAAAAAGAGGATCGACCCAACCAGGTAGCTGATCTTGGTGATCAGAGAATCAGCGGGAGTACTCAAGCCTGGAATCTCAAAGCCAAAGGTTGCCCCCAGCAGGAAGAAAATCGATCCCAGCACAGCCGACTTAGAAACCCACCATCCAGCCCCTGTTGGCGGCCAAACCCAATAGGATCCATGCTTGTCAAGGGTAAGCAGAAAGCTGGAGAGGGTAAAGCAGAGTCCACCCAAAAAGCTGGGTAACGTGACGAAGAGATGCTCGCCCAGTTTGCCCAGTTGAGGAAAGAAGGCGGCAAGCGTTTCTAGATTGAATAGCAAGGATCCGATCAGCAGGATCAAAAGACCTCTCCAGCTGAGGATGTAAGGGTACCAGCCCCAAAAGCTCCAAGCTCCCATCCGCCCACCATTGATCACCTGAGCAAATTCCAGGTAGATGCCACGGGTGAAGAGGGCTGCACCGATCAGATAGGCCATGCAGCTGAGAAGGTAGGCGGCCTGCTCCGGCAAGTAAGGTTCTGGAGTCATGGCGGCAACGGCTCCGATCACGAATAGAGCCGATCCAACGGTGTAAATAGCAGGGATCAGAAAAGGGGTGATGTAAGGTCGGACCACGAGTGGCTTAGGCAGATCAAAGCTCAGGCGTGGTCGATGATATCGAGGAAGTTTGAGCCGAAACTGAGGGCTCCGACGCAGACGGCGTGATGTCATAAAGAAGCTCGCTTACGTATTCGGTGTCACAATCAGTCAGCCAATGCCCAAATGTATCCTGCAAGTCAAGACGATCTAAGTTACTCAACACTACTCAATGATCCGGGAAACTGTCTACCGTCTTTTTGCGACTTGCCCTGAGCAGGAGGGCTAAACTGAGTGTGGTGGTTTTGCAGGGGGGGCGCTATATAAAGTCGGATCAGAGTTTGTGTCTGCCAGGACTAGACGTAGAGACAAGTTTGTCACCTTTTTGGGCTAAGAGAGCTGAGGTGCCCATGAGTCAAGTGCGGCAAGAGTTCCAATCCTGGGTGAGGGATCAAGTATGACAACGGTCACTCAAACCCGTCTTTCCCTGCAGGAGTATCTTGCTTATCGGGATGGATCCGATACTCGTTATGAGTTGGTCGATGGGGAGTTGGTGCCGATGAGTCTCTCACGGGGGCAGCATGGAGAGATGATTGATCAGCTCTATCGACGGTTGGATGAAGCCATTCGGATCGGGGCACATGACTGGGTGGTGAGAACAATGGCTATGGGGATCTGTTCTCCCCGAAAGGGCCGTTGGGATACAGTCAGGATCCCGGATTTGGTGGTGGTGCCTACGGAGCAATGGCGGGAGCTGCGGTATCGAGAAGCAGTTGTTGAGTTAACGGATCCGGCTCCACTCTTGGTCGTGGAGGTCGTGAGTGAGTCAACGCGAACAACCGACGACTACCGGGCGAAGCGGGTGGAGTACAATCTGGTCGGGATCCAGGAGTATTGGATTGTAGATCCGGCTATTGAGAAGATTTCAGTGTTGACGTTAGTTGAGGAGCTTTATGAGCTAGCTGAGTATGGTGGGAAGGAACGGATTCAATCCTCCGTGTTTAAGGAGTTAGATTTGGATCCGGATCAGGTGTTTTTACAGAGCTAGACATGGGGAAGGTTGATTCCGACCTGCCCGATAGGTTAGGAAGCCCGCACTGTACCCTTAGGGTCAGCGTCGGGAGGATGTCACTGCCAACGGATCCGATAACGGGTGAATAAAATACAGATCAGCATGCACAGCAGAGAGGTTGCTACCACCACATCAGCTAAATAAGTAGGAATGTTAAAGCTTTGATTCATGGTGTCTGCACCCACATAGATCCCTGCAACGAACAAGGCTGCTGCTAACACGCCAATTGGGTGGAGCTGGGCTAACATGGCCACGACGATCCCAGTGTAGCCAAATCCTGGTGAAAGATCGAGGGTGAGGTAACCTTTCAAACCTGCTACTTCACTGACCCCTGCAATTCCAGCTAGTCCACCACTCAACAAAGCTGTTCGCCAGATCACAGCGTGGACCGGAATGCCCGCAAACCAGGCCGCCCGATCATTAGCCCCCACTGCTTTCATCTCATATCCCCAGACGGTCAAACGATTCAGGATCCAGATCCCCACAGCAGCAAGGATGGCCAGGATCAAGCCAAAATGAACTCGACTCCGAGCAATGAGTTTAGGGAACTCCGCCTCGGTAATAATGGCTTTTGCTTGGGGCCATCCCAGGGCTAATGGATCTTTGATCGGTCCTTCCAAGAGATAGCTGACGAACAACAAAATAATGAAATTTAATAAGAGGGTAGTGACGACTTCATCAACCTTGAACTGCGTTTTTAAGATCGCTGGGATCACCAAGAGCATTCCGCCCGCAATTGCACCCGCCAGGGTTAGCAAGGGGATCATCAGCAGGGGAGGCCATGTGATCACGCCTGTGCCGATCAGGGTTGCAGCCAGAGCGCCCATGTAAAACTGACCTTCCCCCCCGATATTCCAGAGTTTAGATCGGAAGGCAACGGCAGCGGCCAAACCTGTCAACATGAGAGGAGTAGCTTGAGCCAAGGTTTCCGTTACCGCAAATCGAGATCCCAATGCGCCTTTCAACAGAACCCCATAAGCGGCAAAGACTGGGGATCCACTCCAGGCGATCAAGGTAGCACACAGGAGCAACGCGATCGCTACAGCCACAAGCGGAGCGAGCAGAGAGAGGATCCAGGGGATCCGTTCGCGGGGTTCAAGTTGCATCAAGGTGCTCCGTGAGGGAATGACCCGTCATCAACAAGCCAATGGCCTGGATCGAGAGGGTTTTGGGATCCAGCGGGGGTGAAAGCTGACCCTGGTAGATCACATAAATCTGATCAGAAAGCGCCAGGATCTCGTCAAGATCTTCTGAAATTAATACAATTCCGGCTCCACGGGCTCGCGCATTCAACAATTGCTGATGAACATAAGCGACTGCCCCTAGATCTAACCCACGAGTCGGTTGATGGGCCAGGATCAGGGAGGGAGCTTGATCGAGGGCTCGCACCAGGATTAATTTCTGCATGTTGCCGCCAGAGAGCAATCGGGTAGGCATCTGATCGGATGCACAGCGAATATCAAACGCCTGGATCTGAGCCATTGCGTAGTTCCGGATCGAACGCAGTTTCAACCACCCCCACCGTGAAAACCGAGGATCCTGATGGCGCTCTAGGATCAGATTTTCCCAAAGGTTCATATCTCCGACCACCCCGCGACTGTGCCGATCCTCTGGAATACGGCCAACACCTTGAAGCACTCGTTGAGCTGGATCCACAGCTGCATGAACAGCATTTAGATCGATCCCATTCAATTTGAACGTGCCACAAGCGGGTTGGACAAGACCACTGATCAGATCGGCCAGGGCTGTTTGCCCATTCCCAGAGACTCCAGCAATCCCAACGATCTGGTGTTGCCGAACCTGCAAAGACACCGACTCGATCACAAGCCGCCGCTGCTTCGGATTTGCGACCGCGATCCCATCCAACTCCAGGACTGGATCCCCAGGTGGCAAGGGCTGGCGGACAGGCTGCGGGATCCGTTGTCCAACCATCAACTCGGCTAATTCAGCTGGATTCGTTGCAGCAGTGGTGAGATCAGCAACCACCCGTCCAGTCCGCAAGACCATGACCCGATCACTAATCCGCATCACCTCTTGCAATTTGTGGGAGATAAAGATCACCGATAACCCTTGATCAATTAGCTTGCGCAAGGTGGTAAACAAGGAATCTGTTTCCTGAGGAGTCAAAACAGCAGTGGGTTCATCCAGGATCAAGATCCGCGCCTGCCGATACAGTGCTTTCAAGATCTCAACTCGCTGACGTTCCCCCACGGCCAGATCCCCAACTCTGGTAGCTGGATCCACCTCTAGCCCAAATCGTTGCACCAGATCCACCAACCGCCGTCGTGCTGAGCGCCGATCCTGTCCGATCCACCATAGGGGTTCTGTGCCCAGGATGATGTTGTCGAGGACCGAGAGATTTTCGGCCAACATAAAGTGTTGATGCACCATCCCGATCCCAGCCTGGATTGCAGCATACGGGGATCCGAGTTTCAA
Source organism: uncultured bacterium (assembly GCA_964581005.1). Lineage (GTDB taxonomy): Bacteria > Cyanobacteriota > Cyanobacteriia > Thermostichales > Thermostichaceae > CAZONZ01. The sequence goes on along the minus strand of CAZONZ010000223.1, from coordinate 596 downwards.
GGGCTGACCAAAGGCTTCAATATGACCCTGATCGGGCAGATAATGACCAAACAGGATGTTCATCAAGGTCGTTTTGCCAGCCCCATTTTCGCCCAGCAAGGCCAAAACCTCACCCTGCTGTAGAGTGAGACTGATCCCATCGTTAGCCAGCACGGATCCAAACCGTTTTGAGATTTGATCCAACTGCAAGACCCTCGGTGGTGGCGCACTGGATCCGGTCATAGAGTCGATTTGGGCTCTTCGTCATTGATCGTGACAACAAACTCTCCATCCAGGATCTGCTGTTGCCGTTCCGCGACCATGTCTTTCAGATCGTCTGGGATCTTGTCTTCAAAGGTGCCGTAAGGGGCAAGGCTGGAGCCACCGTATTCCATGAAACTAAAGACGCCATAATCGTCCGCTTTGAAGGTGCCTTCCTGAACGGCTTTGATGGCTTGATCGATGGTGGGTTCCATATGCCAGATGGCGCTAGCTACAACGGTTTCGGGATAGTCGGGTTGAGTATCGATCACATTGCCGATCGCCAGCAATCCTCGCTCTTTGGCGGCATCAGATACACCAAACCGTTCGGCGTAGAGGATATCAGCTCCAGCATC
>CAZONZ010000222.1:2985-6975 GCA_964581005.1 uncultured bacterium | reverse complement strand
GAAGAGGGAAGCCAGCACCGTACCGCCTAGCGGTCGGTGTCTGGTAGTTCACTAACACTAAGTTTGATCCGATTTGGGTAAAGGACGAAAGAACTGTCTCAGGATCTCAAGAGGGGCTCGATCCCACGTGTCAACATGATCATAGATCAAGTCATCTGAGTTAAGCTTGTAGATTGAATAGCCATTAAAGAAGATCTGAGTTCTCCAAGGCAGTCTCAGTTGTCCCCTGACTGTCCAGTTAGCCCGGATCGTATCGGCAGAATCCAGAAAAACATCGTGCAAATCAAAGGACAGATGGGTAAAGAACCAATATCCATGAAAGCGCAATGTCCAAAAGATCAATCGATAACTGAGCTTTCCTTTGAAGGTATTGACCGGATCTCTGAAAGATATGTCAGCTGTGTAGAGATCATAAGATATATCTTTTTCAAATAGGGTCGGCAGATCCTGCTTGAGAATATCAATGATGTGATCTATTTTGGCCGGATCACGGGGGCTAGATGCAGACTCACTCATACGTCAGACCCAGTCACCTCATTTAATCGAGATAGCTCATCCAAGAGGGCATCAGGATCAGCATTGGTATCCGCAAATGTGAAGAGATGACGATACCAGATCCGTCCTGTTGGATCAATGATAAACTGCGCTGGCAATGGAGCCCCCAAAGCTTGTCCAGCCCCATATAGGCGGAAAATCTCACAGTCTGGATCAAACAGGAATGGGTAAGATAAACTCAGATCTGTCACCACTCGCTCACTCTGAACGGGATCCGTACTGCTAATCATGAGAAGTTCTGCCCCCTTCGCTTTTATATCAGCATATCGATCGTTTAGATCATTGATATGGGGATAACAAAACGGGCAAAACAACTTTTCAGTAAAGATGCGAGTAAAGGCTAACACGACTGGCTGCTTACCTCGATAGGCTGATAGTTGAACCGATGCACCACCCACTTGTGGCAATATAAAATCAGGAGCTAATTCGCCAACTTTTGGAACTTGGAATCCAGGTAGTGGGAGGAAGTTTTTCGCCAAACGACGGTTAAAGAATCCAGTTGTATCAGCCATAGTTCTGAAAACAGATCGAAAGGGTAGTGGCAAGACAGATCCAAAGCTGGTGAAGATTGGATCACCCAGATTATATGCTAAGGCTCTAGATCCGGATCCGCAAGTCCCATCGATCTACAGTCATTCCACAATCCAGGCGATCCATGAATTCTTTGAGGAGAGGTTCTGGTTTGTAGGCTTTGCACAATCAGAATCGGATCACAACCTAGTCGAATCCGGCAAGTAGAAGAAGCCGATTGCAAGAATTACATAGGTTGCTAGCAATAGGAGACCCTCTAACCAGTTCGATCGCCCATCACTACTAACGGAATTGATCAACAATACACCCACAGCCACCGCCACTAATTCTACCAACTCAAAGCTCAGATCCATGGGTTGGCCAAATAGACTGCCTGCGAGCACTAAAAGGGGAGCAACAAACAACGCAATCTGCATGGTTGATCCCACTGCAACAGAGAGGGATAGATCCATTTTATTTTTGATCGCAACCGTAACTGCAGCGGTATGTTCAGCCGCATTGCCGAGCATGGGTAAAAGGATCACACCGAGAAAGAGAGGGGTAATACTGAGCTCTTCCAAAACGGACTCCAACGTTCCTACTAATAACTCCGATTCGACAGCCAATAATGCTCCGACCCCCAGTAACCCTGCTAACAAGACCCAAAGATTTCCATGCTTGGGGGTTTCTTTCACAACCTGAGGGATCGATCCTTCAGCTGATAGAAGCGGGTTGGGTTCTTCGAAGCTGAGATCAGCCTCATCTAATTCGGTTTCATAGATCCGGTAGAGATAGCTATGGGTTTTGAGTGAAAAGACCAGCGTCAGGATATACACTACGATCAAAACAATTCCAACTGCTGAGGATAATGCTCGGATCGAGGATTGATCCAGATCGGGAGCAGCAAAATGGATCGCAGTGGGTAACAACAAGGCAACTACAGCTAGATTCATCACTGAAGCATTAACTCTGGCAACTTCGGATCGAAAACTTTGTTCTTGATAACGGACTCCGCCCAAAAACATCGATAATCCAGCGACCAGCAAGAGATTTCCAATGATCGATCCAGTAATCGACGCCTTGACAACCTCGATCAATCCTGCCCGCAACGCGATTAAGCCAATGATCAGTTCAGCCGAGTTGCCAAAGGTTGCATTCATCAATCCACCGATCGTGGGTCCGGCAATAACGGCCAATTCTTCAGTTAAACTGCCAACCCATTTGGCCAAGGGTAAGAGAGACAGAGCTGCTGTCAAAAAAACCGCCAGATCACTCCATCCAAGAAAGTGACCCGCAACCGAGATCGGAATCGCCACCATCAATCCCAACAGGATCCGATCCACCCAATTGGGACCAGATGAATCCTGTGGTTTAGGTTGAGCTTGATCAGGAACGGCCATCATGTTATCGGCAACGTTTGCTGAACTTTGAGCTGCTTCCTGCTTCTGATCCACCATACTCTGAAGATCCTCTCAAACACTCCCTCAGTTTAGGCTGGATCATGCCTAACTTCAGCAGCTTTCTCCACTACAACCTCTCTCACATGAATCTTGCAAGGAATACCTCTGACCTTGATCAGTTCTATCCGATTTCAGGAAGGGATCCAATGATGAACTTTCAGAGGGAGCAAATCGACATGCTCAAGCTTAATGCAGACTGTAGCTTTCTCTTAAGCAGCTTCCTACAACTAGATCTCAGCTCAAGATCCCAACATGCTCAAATTCACTCCCTAAGATCGCTGTGGGATCCGCTTGCAACCACTGGGCCAAGATCTCACTGTAGAGACTGCGGAAATCGATCTGCATCGGTAGATTTTGATTGACTAAACTATCCAGGGCTGGATCCCCTCCGTAAAAGCCACCTTGGACTTGGGATCCCACCAAGATGACAGGGCCTGCAGTGCCATGATCGGTGCCTCCAGATCCATTCTCGGCTGGACGTCGCCCAAACTCACTCTGGATCATGATCAGAACCTGCTGATCGAGTCCTTCATCGTGCAAATGTTGATAAAGGGCCTCAACCCCCTGACCGAGCTGAGTGAGGAGGCGCTCGTGGCGACCTGTCTGGTTGGTATGAGTATCCCATCCTCCAACGGTTAGATAGACTACGCTCGCACCGGATTCCACGATCCGACTCACAAGAGCAAATTGCTGGCCTAATGGTCCTTGGGGATAATTTTGACGATTCAGCCGCCGATCCAGATCTTGAGTGAGAGCTTTGACAGCTTCCGTACTCTCTAGCACGGTCAACCGGACGGCTTCGGCTAGAGGTTCAGGCTGAGGATCGTTGTAGAGGGTTTGCAGGGCTTGGCCAAAGGATCCGTTCGCATGGACCACAAGATTGGGGGCTACATGAAGATAGTGGGCTCCCGATCCATTCAGAGCTAGAGGATATTCGGATCCTAGAAAGATCCCGTCTTTGGACTGGGCTTGCTCAGCGTCGAGGTAGCGTCCTAGCCAGCCTGTGTCAGGACTAGGATCTAGGGATCCACTCTGCCAGATCTCTTTGGAGCGAAAGTGGGAGAGATCGGGGTTGGGATATCCGACATTTTGAACCACGGCCATGGTGCCGGATTCCAGCAAACCTTCCCAGCTAGCTAGGGCAGGATGGAGCGCAACGGTTGAGCTGACTGAGATCCCGTCCTGGATCCCCAACGTGGGTCTAAGCGTTCGGTAGTTGGGATCGTTGTACGGAATGAACGTATTCAAGCCATCGTTGCCGCCTGCAAGTTCGATCAGCAGAAGGGTTCGATCACGTGAAGTGGCTGCAGTGGAAGGGCGGAGGGCCAGAATCGCAGCAGCTCCAGCCAGGGTTGAAATAAAGTGTCGTCTCTGCATGGATCTCCTGTTGAACGTTTGAAGTAATGGGTTGAAGGGAACGTGGTCATGGATCGGTTCGCCCCATCGTTTCCATTCATCCGTTTAG
>CAZONZ010000222.1:0-2885 GCA_964581005.1 uncultured bacterium | reverse complement strand
TTAGGACTCTGTTAGGACTCTGTTGGATCGATTTGCTCTCGATCTGTTGAAGACTCTGGGGGATCAAGTGAGGTCGTTGAAGACTCTGGGGGATCAATTGAGGTCATTGATGCCAAGCATCTGTCTCAGGCCAGTTGGTAGGTGGGAGAGGCCAAGATCAACGCGGTTGCCCCTCGAATGGGAAGATTTTGGATCTGGGCTTCAAGCAGATCAGGGGGTTGGTCGTCCACTAGGAGGCGGATCAGATCGGAGGGACTGTATAGATCGGGGTTGAAGACAAAGCCGCCTTCATCACCGTAGTCTTGCACCATTTGTTGGGCTAAATTGATCCGATTGAGGAGAGAGGCGCTGTTAATCCAGCCTGTGTCATCGGGCCACCCTTTGACCGAAGGCGCTCGATATGGGATCTGTTGCATGGCTCGGAGACTTTGTAAAACTTTGATCGGCTCAAACTCTAACTGCAGTTGCCGAATCGATCCAATCATGAAGACATAGGGCTGCTTCAAACGGCTGCGGTAAGCTCGATCACTGTAAAACTCAGGGTGACTAAAGATCGCATCGATCACATCCGCGATATTACGCCCCTGGGTTAAGTAGACGTTAGCTAGATCTTGCACGAGATCGGGATCCGGATCGGGGTAAGCGAACTCGCTCCAGAGCTTGGTACTGAGATGCTCAGCGGTGGCGGGGTGATTCGCCAGGATCTCGACAATATCTTCGGTTTTAAAGTTGCCCTGGTAGCCGAGGTAGGTTTTCTCGCTGGGATCGTGGCGGAAGCGGACAAAACGAGCTTCAACTTCACCGTCATTCCGAAAACGGTGGGGATGGATCGTCCATCCGGTGAGGGCACGCGCTCCAGATTCGATATCAGCTTCGGTGTAATGGCCTCTGCCGACGGTGAAGAGTTCCAGCAGTTCGCGGCTATAGTTTTCGTTGATCTTCCCTGCTTGATTTTGCTGGTTATCTAGATAAAGCAGCATCGCGGGGCTGGTGGTGACGTGCCAGAGCAGATCCTGAAAATCTCCCAGGGCGTAGGTGCGCAAGCGTTGCTCATAGTCAGCCATAAAGGCAGGCAGATTGAATTTGGTCATCGAGACGACAAAATGATCCCGCCAAAAGGTCGTGATCCGTTCATGCAGGGGGTTGGCGGCGGTAATCGATTGATTCATGATCCATTCGCCAAACTCCATTGTTTGGGATCGGAGTGCTTGCATTGCTTGCTGGCGCTCTTGGGGACTGAGATCCTTTGGGCGTCCTCGTGTAATCGGATCCAGTTGAGGTACCTCCACGGTAGGAGTAGGATCATTGAGCCATTGATCCAGGAGATCTCTAGGTGTCTGAGGATTATCTAATTCAGCCAGTGTGGCCCCAAAACTGGCACGGCGGAAAAAATGGGCTTTCTGAACGGTTGGATCCATCTCAAACCTCCAGGCTTCACCCATAAGACTGCTGCACGTTCGATCCGGTTCACCTGGATTTTTCGGAATGCCACTGGATGGATCAACCTCTCCACTTAGTCTCGACCTGTCTCGATCCCCAGCCGTTTAGCTTGAGTCTGGAAAGCCTGCCATTCCACATGATCGACATGATCGACTCTAGGTTCCCACCCGATCCACTGCACCGCTAATCGCGCAAACGATTCTGGATCCCCACTCACACAAAACTGAGTCTCTCCGGCTCCGGGTAGCTGCGGATCCCGACGTAATCCCCACAGATCGAGCTCCTGAGCCACGGCTTCCACTAAGGCAACAGCTGGATCCACTCGTTGAATTGAGGCAGGCAGGAAGGATTGGAGGATGGGATCCAAGAGGGGATAGTGAGTGCAGCCGTAAACTAAAGTATCCATGCCAGCGTTGATTAAGGGATCCAGATAGCGATGGGCGGCTTCCAACAGGGCTGGACTCTGGATCTGTCCTGACTCGATCAGAGGGACAAACTCCGGACAGGCTTGCTCCCAACATTCAACGGCCTCACCCCGCAACAACCCACTGCTCTCTAAGATCGCCTGTCGGTAAGTATGACTGCTCACGGTTGCAGGGGTGGCAATGACCCCGATCCGAGATCCTGTCTGGACTGCCGCTCGCGCTCCCGGCAAGATCAATCCCAAGATCGGCACCGGACAGGTTGAGCGGACGTGATCTAAGGCTAAGGCGGAACTGGTGCCACAAGCCATCACAATCAGTTTGACAGGGTGGGCCAGCATCCAGGCGAGGATCTCTTCCACAAATTGAAGGATCTCAGCCGGAGTCCGCACCCCATAAGGGACTCTAGCCGTGTCGCCAAAGTAGAGGATCGATTCTTGGGGCAGTTGACGGCGGATTTCGCGCCAGACGGTCAAGCCTCCTAGGCCACTGTCGAACATTCCGATCGGTAAGCTTGCGGTAGACAGGCGATCCAAGTCAGAGCGATGGGGCAAGAGCATAAGCATCAGTCATTCGGAACGATCGAGATGTGTTGAGAGTGTACAGAAAGGATCAGGTAGAGGAAAGGGGTAGATCCGCACGCCTCTGATGCTACTAGGGGATCTAAGGGGATCCTTCCCAGGAGATTGGCACTCCAATCAGATTCCAAGTTTGGACTCAGTCCCAGGATCAAACAAAGCTGCGGTTACATCTGCAAGCATCTCGATCTAGGGATCTATGCTGGAATTGGCGTCTTGGCTTGGGGCCATCGAAACATCATCCGACATGAGTGGGTGTGGAACAGATGCCCAATAGCCAACCCCAATATTGCTGATAAGGTAGATCTTACCCGTTCACCAATCTGCTGAAAAAATAGCTAAATATCGGGATTCATGCTGTTAGCCTCGCCCATGGGATCGTTTCGATCTCTTCGTCTGAGTTTGAGAATTCAACTGACAATAGCGGCGCAGTGTTTGAAGTTCC
>CAZONZ010000221.1:0-6994 GCA_964581005.1 uncultured bacterium | reverse complement strand
AGCGCTGCTTTTCGTTCAGCCCGAACCCTTGTTTGTGCTTCCCATTCCAGAAATATAGGTGACAAGTTCATGATCAACTCCCTCTCCTCACTTTGCTTGATCAGGGCACTACGGATCTCACTATCGGCCACAGCATTACGAAAGGGTTCCAGCAAACATTGCCGCGAGACCATTCGACCTAGCAACCCCAGAGGTTGAGGATCCCCCTTGAGATCGGGGATGAAGTAGAGATCAATCTCACGAGTCTCATCAGTGATCTTGCGGTTGGGTTCAACGGTCCCCAGGAACTCTAACAGATCGGAGAGGAACTGTTGGGCAAAGTGATCATGGCGGAAACGAGTCATATCTGAGGATCCGTGGATCTGGATGCACGACTGCCTTTCTAGCGTAAGACCACATTGCTGAACCTTGCGAGATCAGACAGAAATGCACAGCAAAAGACTCAGTGATGGGATGGGAAGAACGCCATGCTTGAGGTTTATTCGAAGGTTTGGATCCGATTTTGAAGCTGGTTTTGGAGTTGCTGCTGTTGTGCAGGTGTGAGCAGTGCCATCATTTGATCCCAGGAGGAACGGATCACCGCTTGAATTTGATCGTCTTGCTGGGGGGTCAAGTTCAACTCTTGCCAAATGGCGTTGCGATCTTGGCGACTGCTCCCTGCTCCGCTTCCCGATTGCCGCCGAGCGATCCATAAATCTCGCAGGTCTGCCTGTTGAGCAGGAGTCAAAATGGACTGGATGCGAGTGCGCCGACCCGCCCGAATTTGATCGATTTGAGCTTGTTGCTCCGCTGTCAGATTGAGACTAGCCAAGAGTTGTTGCTGACCAAGACCGTAAGAGGCTCCTGAACCCGGATCAGAACCCCATTGAGCATAGACAGGAACGGATATGGCCCCGATGACTCCGACTGCAGCTATGGCCAGGATCGACACCAACATGGATTTGCGCATGATCAACACCTCGTAAGCTTAAGATCGACTTGCCTCTGATTAGACCTGCATCCTGGTGAAATCGTTCAATCAGGTGAAATCGTTCAATCTCGTTTTCAGGAGAAGCATGGATGGCTACAGCGTCAACTCTACCTCTGTCGGTTCATGATGTCCTTGGGGCCTACGAGCAGATCCGGATGCGGATCCACCGAACCCCTGTGTTGACTTCCCGCACCCTCAATGATCGCACCCAAACCCAGACATTTTTGAAGTGCGAAAATTTTCAGCGCGGAGGATCCTTCAAAGTTCGAGGAGCCATGCATCGCTTAGTCAACCTCAAGAACGAGGATCCCCCGCGTGGAGTCGTCGCCTTTTCATCGGGAAATCATGCTCAAGGGGTTGCCATTGCCGCACGGGATCTAGGGATCTCAGCCACGATCGTGATGCCAGCAGATGCCCCCATGTCCAAACGGCAAGCCACAGCAGGCTATGGAGCCGAGATTGTCACCTACGATCGCCGCACCCAAGATCGAGAAGCCATTGCCCGCGATCTGGCCGCAACACGAGGATTGATCTTTGTGCCGCCTTACGATCACCCCCAGATCATGGCAGGCCAGGGAACTTTAGCCTTGGAACTGTTGGACGAGGTGCCGGATCTCGATCTGTTGTTGGTGCCTGTAGGGGGTGGAGGACTGATCAGTGGATGTGCAACCCTGGCACGGGCAAGACGACCCCAGATCCGGATCTATGGCGTTGAAGTAGAAACGGGTAATGATACGTACCTTTCCCTGCAAGCAGGCCATCGAATCACGATCCCTTTGCCAGATACGATTGCCGATGGGATCCGTACCACCTGTCCGGGAGCATTAACCTTTGAAGTGGTGCGGCAGTGTGTCGATGGGATCCTGTTGGTGAGTGATGCCGAGATCTTAGAAGCCATGCGGTTTTTGTTACTCCGACTCAAGATCCTGGTAGAACCCACGGGGGCTGTAGCAGTGGCAGCGTTATTGACAGAGAAGATCAACGCTGAGGGACAACGGGTTGGAATTGTGATCTCAGGGGGAAATGTGGATCCAGAGGTTCTCTGTCAGGCACTAAGCTAAGCTAGGGAAACTGTGCTGCATGTGGGGGAAGCTGACTCGGATGAATTTTTTTGGTCTTGGGTTGCCTGAAATTATCGTGATCCTGGTGGTGGCGTTGCTGGTGTTTGGTCCCAGACGGCTGCCAGAGATCAGTCGCTCGATTGCCAAAGCTCTCAAAGCCCTGCAGGATGCCTCGGATGATTTTAAGCAGGAGTTTACCCGTGAAGCGAAAGAGCTGGAGCGATCGACAGGTCTGCAATCAGGCTCAATGCGATCGAAGCAAACCTCGACAAACTCAGCTGTGGCCTCCCGTACCACCCCAAGTTCGGCGGCCAGTTCGACACCAGACTCAGCCCCTGATCCTGCTGAAGATCCAAGCTCGTCCATCTCCAGCCCTTCAGATCAGGAATCTCTTGCGGCGAAAGCTGAGGATCTCAATTCTGATGGGAACCAAGGATCAGGCGACTCTACCACTTCAGACACGCAAGCGGATCCAACAACGCCAATCGATCCTTCTCCCTCCACAGCTGCAACCCAACCTTCGAGCGTGTAGATCCCTCCGTTCCAGTTCGTTCTAATGATCTCAATGATCTGATGCACTTAATGATCCTTGTGACCAGGGGACAGCACCTTAACCTGTGATCACCAAACAACACCTAGAGGAGTCCCTAAGCTGGGCTCATGTAAGAGCAGTGGCCGGTCAAGCTGGAGTGGATCGATCGATGATCCCGATATATGACTATGGCATTGATGGCACCTTTCGTCTGATTAAGGGCACGAGCTATGGACTTGTCCCCTCTGGAATCCCTCTTGACTTCCAACTTAAGAGCTCCAAGAACGTAGATCTGCGGGAAGCTAACATTCTCCATAACTTAGAGGTCAGAGCCTACAACTATCTTGTTGATCCCGAAGTGAGAGGTCAGAGCCCCTGTATACTCCTCCTCAAGGTGTTGCCTGCAGATGAGACGCAGTGGCTGCACAGCTCAGAGACAGAATTGGTACTCAGGGGTGGTTGCTACTGGCAGGCAGTACGAGGACCACGCACCTCCAACAAGAAAACGGTTAGGATCCCCATGTTGGAGCTAGCTAGAGGCGGGCAAAGTTATAGGGAGCGGTGAAATTGTTGTAACGGATCCGCAAACGTCCTTGAAAGTGATGATCCAGTTCCTCCACCTTTTGCGCAAATTCAGGCTCATTATCCCAAGAGATCAAGAAGGATCCGTTGTAGACCATATTGTCTGTGAGGAGATCCCCTTCAACGTGATCTAAGCTCAGCGGGCTCAAGGTTTGGATAAAGCTCTGGGTAATGTGATCCCGACGTTGTTCGAGAAGATTTTCCAAGCGCTGCCCGATCTGGATCACGGCATCCATTCCCAACGGTTGACCTGCCATCGCATCCCGTTGTTGTTTCAGATCTGGATTGGCCTCTAGCCCCAACTGCAGTTCCTGTTCTGCATCCCAAAAGACTTTGATCCCAACTTCCCGTTTACCAGCTAGGAAAGTAAGCAGTTGCTGGAGTTGATCCGCTTTCGGTTCGAGGAGATCGTGGCGAACTTGATCCCAATCCTGAACGACAAGGCCAAATTGAAGGGGCAAGATGGCACGGTACCCTTCCGACATAGCTTTTTCCAACACAGTTTCATGAGCCAGCAAATTGGCGCGACTGGCAAGATAACGATCCTGTTGGGCTGAGCTGTAAATCACCACAAACGGATCGAGCCGCTGCATCTGCACAGGTTGGTGATCCAGGCCCTTCGCGTGCAAGTGGGTAGGACCGGGTGCCGCCACAATTCCGTAAAGATAGAGTCCGTTGGTCATGCTTGTTACACTCGATCACGAGATCAATCAGGAGCCGTTGGTGTGCTAGACCTGATCATACTCTGATCCGAAGCTTCCTCTGAGGCGATAGCTCCTGGGCTCCTGGGCAAATTCTCTCGATCAAAGGCCGCGATCAACGGGCAACTGTCAGAAACAACTGCCATCAACCGCCAACTCCACAGGCACGTCGGAGCCAGTCAAGCTCCTGATCGTTGAGAGTTTCTGCATGGAGCTCATAAACCTGCTGATGGTAAGTGCGGATCCACTCTCGTTGATCGGAGGTGAGTAATGTTTCATCGATCAAGGTCTGATCAAACGGGATCCAGGTTAGGGGTTTGAACTGGAGCCAGTCTTCTTGATCCGGAACTGTCTGGATCTCGCAAAGATTCTCAATCCGGATCCCGCCCCACCCTGGCTCGTAATAGCCGGGTTCGATACTGGTGATCATGCCAGCTTTGAGTTTGGCGTGGGAGCGGCGACTGATCCCGTTGGGGCCTTCATGCACATTCAAATAGGCTCCAACTCCATGACCGGTTCCATGCCCGTAGTTCATGCCCACCTGCCAGAGATTCGATCGCGTGATCCCATCAAGCAGAGTTCCAGGGGTGGCTAGGGGGAAGCGTTGGCTAGCGCATTGAATGTGAGCTTTCAACACTTCGGTGTAGCGTTGGCGTTGGAGTAGTGTTGGATCCCCAATCATGACGGTGCGGGTGTCGTCGGTGGTGCCGCCCTCGTAATGGGATCCGGAATCGATCAGCAGTAGCTGGCCAGGTTCAAGCCACGTGTTGGGATCGGGGGTACCGTAGTGAACGATCGAACTGTGGGCTCCAGTGGCGGCGATGCTGTTGAAGCTCAGCCCTCGCCAATGGGGTTCTTGGGCATAGTAATGTTCAATCCTGGCGGCAACATCCGCTTCACTCAGGCGTTGACCCTGTTGGAGTTGAGCCTCGATCCAAGCCAGAGTCCGGATCTTGGCACGGCTAGCCTGTTGATTGGCCTGTCGCATCCGATCCAGTTCAACCGCATTTTTACAAGCTTTCAACGCCTCAATCGGATGATCCATCTCCCGATTGGCCCGTCCCGCCAGGATCGTCACTGTGCCTTGAGTGGTCCGCTTAGGATCAACCCCCACCCTGCCATAACGATCAGCAGCCTGGATGAGGATCTCAGCATAGGCTTCATAAGGCTCAATTTGGATCCCTGCGGTTTCCAGAGCTGCCTGAGCTGAATCCGTTAACCGATCCATCCGGGTGCAGAGGATCCCTTCCTCCGGGGTGATCACGGCGTAGGCGATAAACACAGGATTGTAAGGAATATCTGATCCACGCAGATTAAACAACCAAGCAATTTGATCCAACTTTGTCACAGGCAAAACCTGAACCCGCTTTTTCGCCATCTGCTCCCGAACCTGCTGCAACTTGTCCTGGATCGATGCCCCAGTCACAGTCTCAGACAAGGCTACGACAGGCTGAGCGGCTAGATCATGAGATGGATCGGTTTTCTCCCAGCTCGCTCGCAGTTGATCAATCCAGTTAGTCGGTGTCGGCACCATGATCACCCCACCCGCTTCAGCTTGATCGGCCAGTTCTTGGTAGCGTGAAACAGTGATCGTAAACGGATCCACGCCCAGACGAAACCCGGATCCTAGACCTTCGATCGTGTCCTCCAGAGTGGGTTCCTGAGGCTGATCGAGTTTGATCAAGGTGAAATCATCGCGGTTAACCTGCTGCTCCGCTTGTTCAAAATAGCGAGAGTCCACCGTTAGCCATGCTTGCCCCAAACTGATCAACACATCTCCAGCAGATCCGGTAAATCCGGTGAGCCACTCTCGACGGCGGCGATGTTGAGGTAGGTATTCATTTAAATGTTCATCAGCATGGAGGACCAGCAACCCATCCAGATCAACGGATCGGAGGAGATCGCGGAGGGCTTCCAGCTTACTGTGGGTGAGATCAAAAGCGGAGGTAAGGGTCGAAACAGAAGCGACGTCATTCATACGCAAACTCAAGTCACAAAAGGATCGGAGGGAAAATAAATATCTCGCTTGGATCGTAGCGCTGGAACGAACGGGTTGAACTCCGACATTCTCCTTTTTAACAGTTTGAGCGGGAAATTCCCATGATGCCAAACAACTCTGGAAATGCTCAAGTAAACTTCATGATCATCTACGAGAGACTGGACTGAATTGCGGCACGAGTGGCTGCTGCGATCCCTTGGTCACTGATCCGGGGGAGATGGAAGTATTTGCCGCCAGCTAAGTTGGCGAGTTCTGAGGTGAAGCCGCTGGTCACAAATTTGCTTTGGGAGTCAATGATCAGAAACCTCAATCCCAAGCTCCGGATCCGAGTGGCAATCTCGCGCAGTTCTGCTTTCAAATCGGGTTTGGGATCCTCTGGCTTAGCAGTACCCAGCGACCGACTCAGTGGAATATTTCCCCGCCCATCCGTGATCGCAACAACCATGACCTGCCCCACATCTCCGGCGGATTGAATGTTGACTCCCATACGAATAGCTTGGGTTAGACCGTGGGCAAAGGGGGATCCACCCCCACAGGGCAAGCTCTCCAGACGACGACGGGCAAGCTCGATCGAGCGGGTGGGCGGCAGCAACACCTCGGCTTGTTCACCCTGGAACGAGATCAGCGCCACTTTATCCCGATTCTGATAGGCTTCGGTCAATAATTGCAAAACGGCCCCCTTGGCGGACTGCATCCGGTTCAAGGCCATCGATCCAGAGGCATCTACAACAAAAATGATCAGGGATCCGGCTTTACGAGCTAGACGTTTACAACGGATATCACTGTTTTCGACAATGACGCGGCGATGCGGCTGACGTTGACGACGGGCTTTCTGATAGGGAGCAGAGGCCCGTAGAGTAGCATCCACCGCGATTCGATAGTTGGATCCTTGGGGGAGGACAGGTTTGATGTAGCGACCCCGATCGGTGCTGAAGACCATACTCCGGGATCCTGATTTACCTTGCTGGTGCAGCGATTGCGCAAAGGCTAACAGCTGGGGATCTAGCCAGACGGATTCAGCTTCAAAGACAAATTCTTCAGGGATCGTAGTGGACTCGGTATCGTCTTCGGTCTCTGGTTCAGGGGGGTCGGAATCATCCTGATCGGAGTTGTCTTCAGGTTGATCAGGTTCCTGCTGATCGTTGGGGG
>CAZONZ010000220.1:0-7013 GCA_964581005.1 uncultured bacterium | reverse complement strand
TCATGTTCGGCTCAGGGCTATTGAAAGCTCCGCGCTTTAGCGCGGGGAAGTTTACGTTTGATCTGATCTCCGATCCTCCAATCCTCCCCTAATTCCCATTCCCTTTCTGTAGGTCTAGTGATCTTCAGATCCATAAGACTTGGATCTTGCTATAGCAATCAGAGATCAAATGAGAGAGGGTGGTGATCGGGCTTGCGTCCTGGGAGAACGAGCGAAGCTCAAGGCCCCTGAAGGATCTCACGTTTCAAATCGGACTGCTATATCTAAACGATAGTTCTTGATAGTTCCTGATGAACCTTAGACTGAAGATAGCCATTCAGGTTATGGAGAAGCCGCTCGACAGGAGCAAGATGTGATTGAGTCCTTGGTGGAATGATACCAAGAGGAAGGTAGGGTTTTCCCTCAGCCCAGACAAGTGGCCTAGTGAGGGCAAAAGCCTTAGGGTAACTCTGACCTGAGTATCTGGGGTTAAGGAAATCTGTAAGTCTGATGATCTTCACTTGATTTTCAGACTGTTTTTTTATGATGGGCTTACTTCTAACCCCTAATAAAAACTTTTGATGGTTATCACATCGACTTCCCCTTCCACCACCCTCACCGCTGCTGATCAAGAGCTATCCCGCGATGTTCTCACCCTATCTCGCCATGTCTTGCAGCGATTTGAAGGATCTGTCTCTGAGGCTCAAGATTTCAGTGCGTTGATGAACCGGATCGGTCTAGCGGGTAAGATGATCGCTCGCCGCTTGGGTCAATCAGGGTTGATCGAGAATGCTCTGGGGGTGACCGGAGAAGTCAATGTCCAGGGCGAAGTCCAGCAGAAGATGGATGAATATTCCAATCGAGCCTTCATCCGTGTTCTTGAACAAACTGGCTTGGTTTGCCGGATTGTCTCCGAAGAAATGACTGCTCCAGCTCGCCTGATCGAAAATTGCCCCCTGAGCCGCTATGCTTTAGTGTTCGATCCTCTGGATGGATCGTCGAATATTGATGCCAATCTGGCCGTGGGATCGATCTTTTCGGTTCTGCAGGCGGAAGGGATCGATGAGGGTAACAATGAGGATCTTTTGCAACCGGGGCGGCGGCAGGTGGCAGCAGGCTATATTCTCTACGGACCAGGTACTCAACTCGTCTATTCGATCGGCAATGGTGTTCATTCCTTTACTCTGGATCCAAGCTTGGGTGAGTTTATCCTGGCTAGAAGTTCGATCCAGACTCCTGCGCGTGGATCGGTTTACAGCGTCAATGAAGGCAACTTTTGTCAATGGGATAGCCCGATGCAGGACTATATCCGATTTGTGCATCGGCATGAGGGGTATACAGCCCGCTACAGTGGGGCCTTGGTTGCGGATTTCCACCGGATCCTGTTGCAGGGTGGGGTCTATCTGTATCCGGGTACGCAGAAGAAACCAGAAGGCAAGCTGCGTCTGATGTATGAAGCTTCTCCATTGGCGTACTTGATCGAGCAAGCGGGTGGAGTGGCGACAACAGGGGATCAACCCATTCTGGATATTCAGCCACAAGCGTTACATCAGCGGGTGCCGTTGATCATTGGCAGCACCGAGAATGTCGCTGAGGTGGTAGGCTGCCTCCAGGGTTCCAACGCAGCCCCTCTGCCTGCCTGTTAACAAGAATGGCCTGTTAGGTTCAATTTGGCGTTTTCCGTTTTGTTTTCCCTTTCGTTCACTAAGGATCTCTCGCCATATGGTGACGCTTGCCCAGAATCCCCTGCGTGTGGGTCTCAATCAAGAACGGGTTCCCGATCCCTGTATCCTGATTCAATTTGGAGCCTCCGGCGATCTGGCGGCCCGGAAATTGATCCCGGCTTACTACCGCCTGTTTAGCCAACGACAGCTCCCGCCTGAGTTTACCCTGGTTGGTGTGGCCCGCCGCGATTGGTCCCACGACGAGTATCGGCAGAAAATGCGGGCAGCGATGCAGGAGTTTGCCGCCAAGGATCTGGGGCCTGAAGCCCTCTGGGAAGACTTTGCCAGTCGCTTATTCTTCTGTCGATTGGATATTACCGCCCCGGCCAGCTATGAGAACCTCAACCAGCTCCTCCAACAACTGGATCACGAGCGTGGAACTCGTGGCCATCGGGTCTTTTATCTGGCAGTTGGACCGGAGTTTTATCCCGAAGCGATCCAACAGCTGGGGGCAGCGGGTATGGTTGCCGATCCCCAGAAAACGCGGGTAGTGATCGAGAAACCGTTTGGCCATGATCTAACCTCAGCCCAAGAGTTGAATCGGATCGTGCAACGGGTTTGCCAAGAAAGCCAGATCTATCGCATTGATCACTATTTGGGTAAAGAAACAGTTCAAAATTTGTTGGTCTTTCGGTTTGCCAATGCGATCTTTGAGCCGCTTTGGAATCGCAATTATATTGATCACATTCAGATCACGGTGGCGGAATCGGTTGGAGTTGAGGATCGGGCGGGCTACTACGAGAGCTCTGGTGCATTGCGGGATATGGTCCAAAACCATCTGATGCAGATCTACTGTTTAACGGCGATGGAGCCGCCTGTATCGCTCAGTAGTGATGGGATCCGCAATGAGAAAACAAAAGCGTTGGAAGCGACCCGGATCAGCAATGTGCGTCAGATTCCGGAAGCTGCGATCCGAGCTCAATATGTCGCAGGGTGGATGGCAGGCAAATCAATCCCTGGTTATCGGGAAGAGCCCAAGGTGAATCCTGAATCCACCACTCCAACCTATGTGGCGTTGAAACTAGAGTGTGATACTTGGCGCTGGCGGGGTGTGCCGTTCTATTTGCGGACGGGGAAGCGGATGCCGAAAAAGGTTTCAGAAGTGGCGATCCATTTTCGAGAAGTGCCCCTGTTGCTGTTTCCTTCAGCGGCACGGGAGGTGAGTCCGAATGTGTTGGTGCTGCGGATCCAACCAAACGAAGGGATCGCGCTCCGATTTGAGGCCAAAATGCCGGGACCAGAGATCCGAACCCGATCGGTTGATATGGATTTCCGTTATGGGACTACCTTTGGACAGGGGACTCCCGATGCCTATGATCGGTTGCTGTTGGATTGCATGTTGGGGGATCAGACGTTGTTTACGCGATCGGATGAGGTGGAAGCTGCTTGGCGAGTGGTTACCCCTGTGCTTTCGGCTTGGGAATCCAGTTCGAATGGGAGTTCGCCACCCCCCGTTGAAACCTATGAAGCTGGAACCTGGGGACCCAAAGCTGCAGAGGATATGCTGGCTAGGGATGGGCGGCGCTGGCGGCGACTGTAGAAACTCCACTTATGGCATCTCATGACATCACAGACATCTGAACACGCGGATCCTCAACAGCAAGGATCTGAACAAACGCGAGTGATCTTGGTTGCCGTTGCCAGCAATTTTCTGGTCGCTGTCTTTAAGTTCATCGTGGCCGCCATCAGCGGTAGTTCAGCCATGATCTCGGAGGGGATCCACTCTCTGGTGGATACAGGCAATGAATGGCTACTCTTGCAAGGACTCAAAGCTTCTCACAAATCCGCAGATGAGAGTCATCCCTTTGGCTACGGTCAAGAGTTGTATTTTTGGACGCTGGTTGTGGCCTTCGGGATCTTCACGGTGGGCGGTGGAGTGTCTTTCTATGAGGGGGTTGAACGCTTTTTTCACCCGCATCTGATCGAAAACTCTAAGTGGACTTACGTGGTCTTGGGCGGATCCCTCTTAATCGAAGGGTACTCCTGGCGGGTAGCTCTGCGGGAGTTTCAAGCCCAAAATCAAGGCTATACCTTTTGGCAAGGGATCCGAAGAACTAAAGATCCTGCCACTCTCAGCGTCTTACTGGAAGATTCTGCTGCTCTCGTTGGCCTACTCATTGCATTGTTAGGGGTGGGCTTGAGTGATCAATTGCACCAACCCTACTTTGATGCCGCTGCCTCGATCCTGATTGGAGTATTGCTGGTGTTTGTTGCAATTTTAATCGGATATGAGAGCAAAGAACTGCTGATTGGGGAAGGATCGTCGGCTCAAATTGTGGGGGATATTCGAGAGCTGACGCTGCATGATCCTGCGGTCAAAACAGTGGTGCGGATCCTGACCATGCATTTAGGCCCTCAGGAAATTTTGCTCAACTTAGATATCGAGTTTGAACCTGAGTTATCAGCCGCTGAGATCGCATCAGCCATTGAGAGAATTGAGCAATCCATTCGTTCTGAGCATCCTCAAGTTCGGCACCTTTTTCTAGAAGCCAAAGCCATTGGGGCTCAAGTCTCTCGATCAACCGTGGAAGAGGTTCCCAGTTCAGCTGAATCCTGATCTCTCCTGAAACCGATCATAGATGTGGAGGATGTGTATGATTACGAGTTCTCGCCTTTGGACAGTGGCAGACCTAGACACGCTACCAGATGACGGTGGTTGGACGCGCTATGAGATTGTGGAAGGAGAACTGATCGTGACTCACGCTCCTCACTTTCGCCATCAAGGTGCAGCTAGCAAGCTACATACTCGTCTGGAGAATTGGTCGGAGCAAACCGGACTTGGACGATCATTTGAAGTGCCAGGTCTAATTTTTACGCGCAAAGATGCTGTCATTCCTGATCTCATTTGGATTAGCCACGAACGCCTTAGCAACGGGACTGACGACGCTGGTCACTTCACAGTTGCGCCTGAACTCATCGTCGAAGTCCTTTCTCCAGGCAAGCTCAACGAGGAGCGCGACCGGGATACCAAGCTCAAGCTTTACTCCAAGCATGGTGTCCAGGAGTCCTGGATCGTCAGCTGGCAACAGCAAACCATCGAAATTTACCGTCGATCAGGTGAACAATTAGAGTTAAGCAGCACCCTAAGCGTCGAGGATACTCTCAGCTCCCCTCTGCTCAAGGGATTCAGCACACCTCTCACCCAGATTTTCTTGTAGTTCAATTGCAGCAATTTATGAATCAGTTAACGATTAGCTCGATAAAGTAATCCGATCCCAACTCCGACCCCCAGGATATTTGGCAACCAAGCAGCTACAACTGGCCCCAATGCTCCGATCTGGCCCATGGCTTGCATGACAAACGAGAACACATAATAGGCAAAAATGATCAAAACACTTAAGCCTAATCCGATCGATGAACTAGTTCGTTGAGGCCGTAATCCTAAAGGGGCTCCGACTAAGGCAAATGTTAAACACACAAATGGGATCGCGTATTTCAAATGCAGTTCGACTCGTAAGCGCCGTAATTCTTGTTGATCTCCAGAAGTAGCGATCACGTCAATATAGCGTCGTAACTCGCGGATATTCATTTCACTGGGGCGGCGGACTTCTTGGGCCAGATCAAGGGGAGCACGCGGGATATTCAGTTCTTGGCGTTTGAATGTGGCAATATTACTATAGGTTCCATCGGGAGACACAACATAGGTTGTGCCATCATAAAAGACCCAGGTATTGCTGTCAGCTTGCCATTCTCCTGTAGGTGCTAACAAGATCTGGTTTAAGGAATCGTTTGAGAAATCCAAAACAATGATCCCGCGCATCAGTTGGCCATCAAAGGTGCGAGCAAAAAATTGACGAGTTAATCCAATTTGAGTGGAAACGGTTCCATTGGGCTCACGGGTTATGATCTCGCCATATTCCTGATACAAAATATTTTCCCGTTTAAAATCCGGTTGATCTCGGTTTAGGGACTCATTTAGGGTGATCGAGGCTTGGCGATTGGCTGTGGGGACCACTAACTCGTTAAAGACAAACGTTAAACTAGTCACCATCAAACTTAGCGCCACCGCCGGAACAACTAAGCGATATAAACTGATCCCACAGGCCCGCAGAGCAGTGAGCTCACTATCCCCCGATAAGCGTCCGTAGGCAAGCAAGGTGGATAGCAACATCGACATCGGGAAGGTCAAGACAATGATGCTAGGCGATCGGAGCAGAAAAATCTGGAGAGCTGCCACAATCGATAATCCCGCTTCTGCGATCAGACGGACTAACTCAAACAACGATCCAATGGCCATGCCGAGAGCAGTAAAGGCTCCCACCCCAAACAAAAACGGCCACACCATTTCACTGATGAGATAGCGATCCAAGATCCCGATCGATTCCCAGATCGAAAACTGAGGTGGAGGCTGAGTACCTTGGGTTACAGGACGACGTTGGATCTGAGTCATACCGATGATTGAAACCACACACACGATCAACACAATACAGGGAGCTGGTGACTGAGGATCCTGGGATCTTCAGAATACAAATGATCGGACCTGGTTAGAAACGAAACTTTTCTCCTAGATAGTACTTCCGCACCACCGGATCATTGGGCAATTCCAACGAAGTCCCTTGGGCTAAAATCGATCCGTCATTGAGAATGTAGGCCCGATCGGTGACTTCTAGCGTTTCTCGAACATTGTGATCGGTAATCAAGATCCCGATGCCTCGGTGTTTGAGCCTGCCGACCACCTCCTGAATATCTGACACCGCAATGGGATCGACCCCAGCAAAGGGTTCATCCAACAGCAGAAAACTGGGGCCATAGATCCCCGCCGCGAGCGCCCGTGCAATTTCAGCCCGCCGCCGCTCTCCCCCTGACACCTGCAATCCAAGGCTGCGAGCCACATGAGTGATCCGAAACTCTTCCAGGAGCTCTGTTAGCCGTTTTTGCCAGAGGCGACGGGGTACTCCGGTTTGCTCCATGATCAGCAAGAGATTGTCTTGAATGCTGAGGCGGCGAAAAATACTGGGTTCCTGGGCCAGATAACCGATCCCCAACTGAGCCCGACGGTGCATCGGTAAGCCTGTGATCTCATGGCGATCCAGCCAGACCCGACCTCGATTCGGTTGCACCAATCCAGTCATGATATAGAAGGTCGTTGTCTTACCTGCCCCGTTTGGTCCCAAGAGTCCCACAATCTCGCCCTGATTGATCTCCAGGGAAACATCTCGGACCACCTCACGCCGCCCGTAGCGTTTACAGATATTTTCCAGATTGATCTTCATAGTGCGTTGGAGGGAGAGTTCCACGAGTTGCTCTGGGATCCTAGCTTGCCCACAGGCTTAGGGATCCTTCGAGTTCAATTCTGCTTAAGCTTAGGAT